>NZ_CP097800.1:6282500-6437500 GCF_000612545.2 Streptomyces sp. PCS3-D2
AGAGCCTCGCGGCCCAGGCCGCCGACAGGGCCGTGGAGGCGGGCCACCGCCTCAAGGACTTCGCCCTCGACGTCAAAGCGGGAATGACGCAGCGCGAGGACGAGCTGAACGATGCACTGGGGCTCCACCAGGACCCCGACCGGCCCGACAACGTCACCGCCCTTCCCGGGCCGCGGCGCCTGCGGGCCATCCAGAACCACCAGATCGACAACCGACCAGAGCTGTCGTACAACCGGAATGAGGACCACTGATGGAGTCGGCTGAAATCCGCCGCCGCTGGCTGAGCTTCTTCGAGGAGCGCGGTCACGCCGTTGTCCCTTCGGCGTCGCTCATCGCGGACGACCCGACTCTGCTGCTGGTCAACGCGGGCATGGTGCCCTTCAAGCCGTACTTCCTCGGCGAGACCAAGCCCCCGGCCCCCCGGGCCACCAGCGTGCAGAAGTGCGTCCGCACGCCGGACATCGAAGAGGTCGGCAAGACCACCCGCCACGGCACGTTCTTCCAGATGTGCGGCAACTTCTCCTTCGGGGACTACTTCAAGGAAGGCGCCATCAAGTACGCCTGGGAGCTGCTGACCAGCTCCGTGGCGGACGGTGGCTACGGCCTCGATCCCGAGAAGCTCTGGATCACCGTCTACCTCGACGACGACGAGGCCGAGACGATCTGGCGCGACGTGATCGGCGTCCCCGCCGAGCGCATCCAGCGCCTGGGCAAGAAGGACAACTTCTGGTCCATGGGCGTCCCCGGTCCCTGCGGCCCGTGCTCCGAGATCAACTACGACCGCGGCCCGGAGTTCGGCGTCGAGGGCGGCCCCGCGGTCAACGACGAGCGCTACGTGGAGATCTGGAACCTGGTCTTCATGCAGTACGAGCGCGGCGCCGGCGACGGCAAGGAGGACTTCCCGATCCTCGGCGACCTGCCGTCCAAGAACATCGACACCGGTCTCGGCCTCGAACGCCTCGCCATGATCCTGCAGGGCGTGCAGAACATGTACGAGACCGACACCCTGCGCGTGGTCATGGACAAGGCCACCGAGCTGACCGGCGTGCGGTACGGCGCGGCGAAGGACACCGACGTGTCCATGCGCGTCGTCGCCGACCACATGCGCACCTCCGTCATGCTCATCGGCGACGGCGTCACCCCCGGCAACGAGGGCCGCGGCTACGTGCTGCGCCGCATCATGCGCCGCGCCATCCGCAACATGCGCCTCATGGGCGCCACCGGCGCCGTCGTGCAGGACCTCGTGGACGTCGTGATCAACACGATGGGCCAGCAGTACCCGGAGCTCGTCACCGACCGCAAGCGCATCGAGACCGTCGCGCTCGCCGAAGAGGCCGCCTTCCTCAAGGCCCTCAAGGGCGGCACGAACATCCTCGACACCGCCGTCACCGAGACCAAGGCCGTCGGCGGCAAGGTCCTCTCCGGCGAGAAGGCGTTCCTGCTCCACGACACCTGGGGCTTCCCGATCGACCTCACCCTGGAGATGGCCGCCGAACAGGGCCTCTCCGTGGACGAGGCCGGCTTCCGCCGCCTGATGCAGGAGCAGCGCGACCGCGCCAAGGCCGACGCGAAGGCCAAGAAGACAGGCCACGCGGACATGTCCGCCTACCGGGAGATCGCCGACGGCTCCGGCGCCACCGAGTTCACCGGCTACGCCACCACGCAGGGCGAGTCCACCATCGTCGGCCTGCTGGTCAACGGCCTCTCCGCGCCGGCCGCCTCCGAGGGCGACGAGGTCGAGGTCGTCCTCGACCGCACGCCCTTCTACGCCGAGGGCGGCGGCCAGCTCGCCGACCAGGGCCGCATCAAGCTCGACACCGGCGCCGTCATCGAGGTCCGCGACGTCCAGCAGCCGGTCCCGGGTGTCTCCGTGCACAAGGGCTCCGTCCAGGTCGGCGAGGTGACGGTGGGCGCCTCCGCGTACGCCGCCATCGACGTCAAGCGCCGCCGGGCCATCGCCCGCGCCCACTCCGCCACGCACCTGACCCACCAGGCGCTGCGCGACGCGCTGGGCCCGACCGCCGCCCAGGCAGGTTCGGAGAACAGCCCCGGCCGCTTCCGCTTCGACTTCGGCTCCCCGAACGCCGTCCCCGGCTCGGTCCTCACCGACGTCGAGCAGAAGATCAACGACGTGCTCTCGCGCGAGCTCGAAGTGACCGCCGAGATCATGAGCATCGACGAGGCGAAGAAGCAGGGCGCCATCGCCGAGTTCGGCGAGAAGTACGGCGAGCGGGTCCGTGTCGTGACCATCGGCGACTTCTCCAAGGAGCTGTGCGGCGGCACGCACGTCGGCAACACCGCCCAGCTGGGCCTGGTGAAGCTGCTCGGCGAGTCCTCCATCGGCTCCGGTGTGCGTCGTGTCGAGGCCCTTGTCGGCGTGGACGCGTACAACTTCCTCGCCAAGGAGCACACGGTCGTCGCCCAGCTCCAGGAGCTGGTCAAGGGACGTCCGGAGGAGCTGCCGGAGAAGATCGCCACCATGCTCGGCAAGCTGAAGGACGCCGAGAAGGAGATCGAGAAGTTCCGCGCGGAGAAGGTCCTGCAGGCCGCCGCCGGTCTCGCCCAGAACGCCCAGGACATCAAGGGCGTCGCCCTCGTCGTGGGCCAGGTGGCGGACGGCATCGGCGCCGACGACCTGCGCAAGCTGGTCCTCGACGTCCGCAGCCGCATCCCGGGCGACCGTCCGGCCGTCGTGGCCCTCTTCACCGTGGCGAACGACCGCCCGCTGACCGTGATCGCCACCAACGAGGCCGCCCGCGAGCGCGGTCTCAAGGCCGGCGACCTGGTTCGTACGGCCGCCAAGACCCTCGGTGGCGGCGGTGGCGGCAAGCCGGACGTCGCCCAGGGCGGCGGGCAGAACCCGGCCGCGGTCCCGGAGGCCATCAGCGCCGTCGAGCGCCTCGTCGTGGAGACGGTCTGACGATGACACTGCGCCGCGGCCGCCGCCTGGCCATCGACGTCGGGGACGCCCGGATCGGGGTCGCTTCCTGCGACCCCGATGGGGTCTTGGCCACACCGGTGGAAACCGTTCCGGGCCGGGACATCCCCTTCGCCCACCGGCGGCTGCGGCAGCTCGTCGAGGAGTACGAGCCCCTCGAAGTCGTGGTCGGCCTGCCCCGCTCGCTCAGCGGGCGGGAGGGGCCGGCCGCGGCCAAGGTGCGGGCCTTCGCGAACGAACTGGCCAAGGGCATCAAGCCGGTGACGGTCCGTCTGGTGGACGAGCGGATGACCACGGTCACCGCCGCCCAGGGGCTGCGCGCCTCCGGAAGGAACGCGAAGAAGGGCAGGTCGGTCATCGACCAGGCGGCCGCTGTGGTGATCCTTCAGAACGCTCTTGAGACCGAACGGGTATCAGGTAATCCGCCTGGTGAGTGCGTCGAAGTGGTTGTCTGATCGCGATACGGTAACGTTCCGCGCGATGAGACGGCATTCGAACAGCCGTCGCCCACCGTCAAAGAGGCGGAACCGGGTGCCGCGGACGAACAGGTCCGTGGCACTGCGTCTCGCGGCTCTAGGGGACCGATGACTGAGTATGGCCGGGGCCGTGGCCCCGAACCCTGGCACCCTGAGGACCCCTTGTACGGGGACCAGGGGTGGACCGGGCACCAGACCCAGCAGGGCCAGGTGCCGTTCACCGGTGCGCCGCAGCAGGAGTACCAGCAGGAGCCCCGGTACCAGGAGCAGTACCCCCAGCAGCCGCAGTACCAGCAGTACCAGCAGTACCCCGAGTACCAGCAGCAGTACGCACAGCAGGAGCCGCAGCAGGGCTATGCCCCGCAGCAGGCGTACGCCCCGCAGCAGACTCAGCACCCCCAGTACGCGCAGCAGCCCGTGCAGCCCCAGCAGCCCGTGTACGACAGCCAGGGCTGGGACACCGGCCAGGGCCAGTACACGGCCGCGGTGCAGACCGACCCGTACGCGGGCGCGGACCTCGCGCAGCACCCGTCCGCCGGCTACCCGGGGGAGACACCGGACCTCTACGGCACGGACGAGGCCTACCCGCCGCCGCAGCCCCCGGGCCGGCGCCACCTGGAGCCGGAGCCGGCCGAGCAGGAGGAGGAGCGCGAGGACGCGCTTGCGGTCGGTGGCGACGGTCGCGACGACGGGGACGGCGACGCGGACGAGCCCTCGGGTCGCCGCGGCGGCCGTTCGAAGGGCGGCAAGCCCAAGAAGCGCAGCGGCACCGCCTGCCTGATCGCGGCCGTGGTCATCCTCGGCGTGGTCGGCGGTGGAGGCTACTACGGCTACACCTACATCAAGGCGAGGTTCGCCCCCGCCGAGGACTTCGCGGGCGACGGCGTCGGCGAAGTGGTCGACGTCGAGATCCCCAAGGGTGCGGGTCTGGGCCAGATGGGCCGCATCCTCAAGCAGGCCGGCGTCGTCGCCAGCGCCCAGGCGTTCGTCGACGCGGCGAACGCCAACCCCAAGGGCAAGTCCATCCAGCCCGGCATCTACCCGATGAACAAGAAGATGTCGGCCGCGGCCGCCGTCGCGCTGATGATCGACCCCACCAAGCTCAACGTCATCACCGTCACCGAGGGCATGCGCAACACCAAGGTGTACGAGGCGATCGACAAGAAGCTGGGCAAACCGGAGGGCACCACCAAGGAGATCGCCCTGCGCGAGGCCAAGAACATGGGGCTGCCGGCCTGGGCCGGCAACAACCCCAAGCTCATGGACCCGCTCGAGGGCTTCCTGTTCCCGACGCGCTACGACCTCAGCAAGGACAGCACCCCCGAGTCGCTGCTCAAGCAGATGGTCAAGAACGCCTCCGACAAGTACGCGGAGCTGGGCATCGAGGCCAAGGCCAAGGAGCTGGGCCTGGAGAACCCGCTGCAGGTCGTCACGGTGGCCAGCCTCGTCAACGCCGAGGGCAAGAACCACGACGACTTCCGCAAGATGTCCGAAGTCGTCTACAACCGCATGAAGAAGACCAACGACGTCACGAACCAGAAGATCGAGTTCGACTCGACGTACAACTACGCCAAGAACCAGAGCGAGATCAACTTCAACCTCAAGGAAGCGCAGGCGTTCAACAACCCGTACAACACCCACTTCATCAAGGGCCTGCCGGTCGGCCCGATCGGGAACCCGGGCATGGACGCGCTTACCGCTACCCTCAACCCTGACCACGGCGGCTGGATGTTCTTCGTGTCGGTCGACGGCAACACGACGACCTTCACCAAGACCTACGACGAGCACCTCAAGCTGGTCGCCGAGTTCCAGGAACGGCAGAGGCAGAAGAACGGCGGGTAGCAGGACATGACACGGATACGGGCCGCGGTGCTGGGTTCGCCCATCGAGCATTCGCTCTCACCGGTGCTGCACCGTGCCGCGTACCAGGAGCTCGGCCTCGCCGACTGGTCGTACGACCGCTTCGAGGTCGACGAGGCCGCGCTCCCGGACTTCTTCTCCGGGCTCGGCCCCGAGTGGGCCGGGCTGTCGCTGACGATGCCGCTCAAGCGGGCGGTCATCCCGCTGCTGGACGGGGTCAGCGACACGGCGGCCTCCGTCGAGGCGGTCAACACGGTCGTCTTCACCGAGGACGGCCGGCGCCTGGGCGACAACACCGACATCCCCGGCATCGTCGCCGCGCTGCACGAGCGCGGGGTCGACAAGGTGCCCTCGGCCGCCGTCCTCGGTGCCGGGGCCACCGCCTCCTCGGCGCTCGCCGCGCTGTCGCGGATCTGCACCGGCGAGGTCACGGCGTACGTCCGCTCGCGGGCGCGCAGCGACGAGATGCGGCAGTGGGGCGAGCGGCTCGGCGTGGCCGTCCGTACGGCCGACTGGTCCGAGGCGGCCGGTGCGCTGGAGGCGCCCCTGGTCATCGCGACCACCCCGGCCGGCGCCACCGACGAACTGGCCGCCGCGGTCCCGGACGCACCGGGCACCCTCTTCGACGTCCTCTACGACCCCTGGCCCACGCCGCTCGCCGCCGCCTGGTCGCAGCGCGAGGGGAACCTCCTGGGCGGTTTGGACCTGCTGGTGCACCAGGCGGTTCTCCAGGTGCAGCAGATGACCGGCCGCTCCCCGGCGCCGCTCGGGGTGATGCGGCGGGCGGGCCTCGCGGCCCTCTCCGGATCCTCTTGAGGCGCCGGGGCAGCAGCGCTCTTCCCGCCCGCGGAGTGATCTTGGCGGAATCTCACCTACTGATCGGTAATATCGCCCGTTACCCTGTCCACCTGCACTTTTACAGGGGGTTGGGATGGACGGGACGGACACGGATCAGGCGCTCGCGTCGAAGTGGGACATCCCCGTGGTGCTGTACGGCGTGATCAGAGTGGCCTTCGCCGACCTGCCGATCTGGGCCAAGGGCCTGGTTTTCGCGCTCGTGGGGTTCCTCGGTGTCTGGACGGCGGCCACCTGGTTCCGTGGGCGCCGCAGCCGGGTCCGCTGACCAGCGGGGCGTCCGACAGCTGGACCGGGGCCCGTGAAACCGTTCCGGACATGGGAGGATTCGGGTGAGGCGGGTCCGGGCCGCGCACCCGATCGCGCCGTCGCAGTACCAGGCGCGAGCATGAGGAGCATCGTTGAGCAGGTTGCGTTGGCTGACCGCAGGAGAGTCGCACGGACCGGCACTGGTCGCGACGCTGGAGGGTCTTCCCGCCGGCGTCCCGGTCACCACCGAGCTGGTGGCCGATCACCTGGCCCGGCGCCGGCTCGGCTACGGCCGCGGTGCCCGGATGAAGTTCGAGCAGGACGAGATCACCTTCCTCGGCGGCGTCCGCCACGGCCTGTCCCAGGGCTCCCCGATCGCGGTCATGATCGGCAACACGGAGTGGCCCAAGTGGGAGACCGTCATGTCGGCCGACCCGGTCGACCCCTCCCTCCTCAAGGACACCGGCCGCAATGCGCCGCTGACCCGTCCGCGCCCCGGCCACGCCGACCTCGCGGGCATGCAGAAGTACGGCTTCGACGAGGCCCGGCCGATCCTGGAGCGCGCCAGCGCCCGTGAGACCGCCGCGCGCGTCGCCCTCGGCGCCGTCGCCCGCTCCTTCATCAAGGAGGTCGCGGGCATCGAGATCGTCTCCCACGTCGTCGAGCTGGCCTCGGCCAAGGCCCCCTACGGAGTCCTGCCCACTCCCGCCGACGTCGACAGGCTCGACGCCGACCCGGTCCGCTGCCTCGACGCCGACGCCAGCAAGGCGATGGTCGCGGAGATCGACCAGGCCCACAAGGACGGCGACACCCTCGGCGGCGTCGTCGAGGTCCTCGCCTACGGCGTCCCCGTGGGACTCGGCTCGCACGTCCACTGGGACCGCCGGCTCGACGCACGCCTCGCCTCCGCCCTCATGGGCATCCAGGCCATCAAGGGCGTCGAGGTCGGCGACGGCTTCGAGCTCGCCCGCGTGCCCGGCTCGAAGGCGCACGACGAGATCGTCTCCACGCCCGAGGGCCTCAAGCGCACCTCCGGCCGCTCCGGCGGCACCGAGGGCGGTCTGACCACCGGCGAACTGCTGCGCGTCCGCGCCGCGATGAAGCCCATCGCCACCGTCCCGCGCGCGCTGGCGACCGTCGACGTCGCCACCGGCGAGGCCGCCGTGGCCCACCACCAGCGCTCCGACGTGTGCGCCGTGCCGGCCGCAGGCATCGTCGCCGAGGCGATGGTGGCCCTCGTACTGGCCGACGCCGTCGTCGAGAAGTTCGGTGGCGACTCGGTCCCCGAGACCCGCCGCAACGTCCAGGCCTACCTCGACCACCTGCAGATCCGGTGACGGCCGCACCGCTCGTCGTCCTCGTCGGGCCCATGGGCTCCGGCAAGTCCACGGTGGGGGCGCTGCTCGCCGAGCGGCTCGGCGTCCCCTACCGGGACACCGACGCGGACATCGTCACGGCCCAGGGCCGGCCGATCTCCGACATCTTCGTCGACGAGGGCGAGCCGTACTTCCGCCGGCTGGAACGGCAGGCCGTCGAGGCCGCTGTCGCCGAGCACACCGGAGTCCTCGCCCTCGGCGGCGGCGCCGTGCTCGACGAGGGCACCCGCGCACTGCTGACCGGCCTGCCCGTCGCCTATCTGTCGATGGACGTGGAGGAAGCCGTGCGGCGCGTGGGCCTGGGCGCCGCCCGCCCGCTGCTGGCCGTCAACCCGCGCCGCCAGTGGCGCGAGCTGATGGAGGCCAGGCGCCCCCTCTACACCGAAGTCGCACGCGTCGTCGTGGCCACCGACGACCGCACCCCCGAAGAGGTCGCCCAGGCGGTCCTCGACGCTCTGGAGTTGAAGGACGTATGACAGACCAGGTGACGCGGATCCACGTCGGCGGAAGCGCCGGCCATGACCCGTACGACGTGCTGGTCGGGCGGCAGCTGCTCGGCGAGCTCGGCTCCCTGATCGGTACCAGGGCCCAGCGGGTCGCCGTGATCCACCCCGAGGCCCTCGCCTCGACCGGTGAGGCGCTGCGCGACGACCTCGCCGACCAGGGCTACGAAGCGGTCGCCATCCAGGTGCCGAACGCCGAGGAGGCCAAGACGGCCGAGGTCGCCGCCTACTGCTGGAAGGCGCTCGGCCAGTCCGGCTTCACCCGCACCGACGTCATCGTCGGCGTCGGCGGCGGAGCCACCACCGACCTCGCGGGATTCGTCGCGGCCAGCTGGCTGCGCGGCGTGCGCTGGGTCGCCGTTCCGACCACCGTCCTGGCGATGGTCGACGCGGCCGTCGGCGGCAAGACCGGCATCAACACCGCCGAGGGCAAGAACCTGGTCGGCGCCTTCCACCCGCCGGCCGGGGTGCTCTGCGACCTGGCGGCGCTGGAGTCGCTGCCGGTCAACGATTACGTCAGCGGCCTCGCCGAGATCATCAAGGCCGGATTCATCTCCGATCCGGTGATCCTCGACCTGATCGAGGAGGACCCGCAGGCGGCCCGTACGCCCCAAGGTCCGCACACCGCCGAGCTGATCGTGCGCTCCATCCGGGTCAAGGCCGACGTCGTCTCCAGCGACCTGAAGGAATCCGGGCTGCGGGAGGTGCTCAACTACGGCCACACCCTCGCGCACGCCATCGAGAAGAATGAGCGCTACAAGTGGCGGCACGGTGCGGCCGTTTCGGTGGGCATGGTCTTCGCCGCCGAGCTCGGCCGGCTCGCCGGCCGCCTCGACGACGCCACCGCCGACCGGCACAGGGCGGTCCTCGCCTCCGTGGGGCTGCCGCTGACCTACCGCGGCGACCAGTGGCCCAAGCTGCTCCAGACCATGCAGGTCGACAAGAAGTCCCGCGGCAACCTGCTGCGCTTCATCGTCCTCGACGGTCTGGCCAAGCCGACGGTCCTGGAGGGCCCCGACCCGGCGCACCTGATCGCCGCCTACGGCGAGGTGTCGGCGTGAGCCGCCGCGTGCTGGTGCTGAACGGCCCGAACCTGGGCCGTCTCGGCTCGCGCGAGCCCGACGTGTACGGGGCGACCTCGTACGCGGGACTGGTGGACAGCTGCCGGTCGCTGGGCGAGGAGCTCGGTTTCGACGTCGAGGTCCGCGAGACCAACGACGAGGGCGAGATGATCCGCTGGCTGCACGAGGCCGCGGACGGAAAGCTCCCCGTGGTCATCAACCCGGGGGCCTTCACCCACTACTCGTACGGCATGCGCGACGCCGCCGCGCAGCGCACGGCGCCGCTGATCGAGGTGCACATCTCCAACCCGTACGCCCGCGAGGAGTTCCGGCACACCTCGGTCATCGCCGCCGTGGCGACCGGGACCGTGGCCGGCTTCGGGATCGGGTCCTACCGGCTGGCGCTGCGTGCACTGGCGGACGAGATCGACGCCTGACGCACCGGCCCGGCAGCCTGGTGGACGGCCGGGCCTCCGCGGTCATATAACGTTCTCGCATCAGTCGCAGGAACGAGACGAAAGTGGCAGCGGATGCACCAAGGAGTGGGTGGCGGGGGCTGGGGGCAGCCGGGGCAGCGTCCTTCGGCGCCCCCGCAGCCGCCCATACCCCCGGCTCAGGGCTGGCCGGGTTCGCCCCCGCCGCCGTCCCAGCACCCGGCCCCGCCCCAGGTGGCGCCGGTTCCCGAAGCCACCGGGCACATCCCGCTGCCGCCCGCGGTGGCGGGAACCGGCGGCGCCGTGCTCGCCGTCCTGCTGATCGGGCCGGCCGGCGCCGGGAAGACCACCGTGGCCCGGCACTGGGCCAGTACTCGGCCCGTGCCGACCGCCCACGTCAGCCTGGACGACGTGCGGGAGTGGGTCTGCTCCGGCTTCGCCGACCCGCAGGCCGGCTGGAACGAGCACTCCGAGGCGCAGTACCGGCTCGCCCGCCGCACCTGCGGCTTCGCGGCCCGCAACTACCTGGCCAACGGCATCTCCTGCATCCTCGACGACGCCGTCTTCCCCGACCGGCCCGTGGTGGGGCTGGGCGGTTGGAAACGCCACGTCGGTCCGACACTGCTGCCGGTCGTGCTCCTGCCCGGCCTGGAGATCGTCCTGGAGCGCAACGCCGAACGCTCCGGCAACCGGCGGCTCTCCGACGAGGAGGTCGCCCGCATCCACGGCCGGATGGCCGGCTGGTACGGCTCCGGGCTGCCGATCATCGACAACTCCCATCTCGACGTCGAAGGCACCGCCCGCGCCCTCGACGAGGCCCTGGCCCGGGCCATGCCGGCACCCGGCGGCTGGTAGCCCCGGCGGAGGCGGACGCCCCGGGAGGGAAAGGGCCGGGAGCCGGGCCGCGGGCCCGCTCGGGCGCCCCGGCGGGCCGCTCGGGCCGACCCGCCGGCATCGGGCCCGCCTCGCCTCGTCCGGACGCGCTCGCCGGGCCGGATCCGCGGGGCGCTCGTAGGCTCGAAGACATGTCAGACGTGTACGCCGCCCGTCGGGGCCTGCTCCGCGACCGATGCGCCGCCGCGGGGAACGCCGCCGCGCTGATCACGCGTCCGGCGAACGTCCGCTACCTCTCCGGGGCGTCACCGCTCGGCGCCGTACTCCTCGTCGGCCCGGCCGAGGACGCCCTGTTCTGCGTCGGAGCGCCCACCGGCGAGGCCGACGAGGGCCGGCTCGACGAACACCTCCGGGTCACCGTGCTGGCCGCCCGCGGCGGGGATCCCGCCGTCGCCGCGGCCGACGCCGCCGCCTCCGTCCGCGCCGACTCGCTCGCCGTGGAGGAGCACCACCTCACCGTCGCCCGGCACCGGGCCCTGCGCTCCGTCGCGCCCAAGCTCCGCCTGGCCGACCTCGGGACCGCCGTGGAGCAGCAGCGCCTCGTCAAGGACGAGGGGGAGATCGCCTGCCTGCGGATCGCCGCGGAGATCGCCGACCAGGCCCTGGGCGAGCTGCTGGAATCCATCCTCGTCGGCCGCACCGAACGCCACCTCGCCCTGGAGCTGGAGCGGCGGCTCGTCGACCACGGGGCGGACGGCCCGGCCTTTCCGACCTCCGTCGGCACCGGCCCGCACTCCGGGCGATCCCGGCACCGGCCGTCCGACCGCAGGGTGGAGGAGGGAGACTTCCTCTCGGTCTGCCTGGGCGCCAACTACCGCGGCTACCGGTGCGAGATCGGCCGGACCTTCGTCATCGGCACCACCCCCGCCGACTGGCAGATCGAGCTCTACGACTGCGTCTTCACCGCTCAGCGGGCGGGACGCGAGGCGCTGCTGCCGGGCGCCGCCTACCGCGAGGTCGACCACGCGGCCCGGTCCGTACTGGACGCCGCGGGGCACGCGGAGGCCCTCGCCCCGTGGACGGGACACGGCGTCGGCCTCGAAATCGACGAGGACCCGCAGCTTGCACCTACGGCAATGGGTAAACTGGACGCTTGCGTGCCGGTCACCGTCGAACCGGGGGTTCACCTCCCGGGCCGGGGAGGTGTCCGGATCGATGACACGCTCGTCGTACGCCCCGAGGCGGACGGCGGTCCCGAGCTACTCACCATTACGACCAAGGAGCTGCTCGCACTCTAGCCCGCACTGCCGGGTGGTGCGTGCACCCGTGGTCTTCCAGTGCAGGAGATTCCGCAACCGTGGCTTCCACGAACGACCTCAAGAACGGCATGGTGCTCAAGCTCGACGGTGACCAGCTCTGGTCCGTCGTCGAGTTCCAGCACGTCAAGCCCGGCAAGGGCCCGGCCTTCGTGCGCACCAAGCTCAAGCACGTGCTCTCCGGCAAGGTCGTCGACAAGACCTTCAACGCCGGCACGAAGGTCGAGACGGCCACCATCGACCGCCGTGACATGCAGTTCTCGTACATGGACGGCGAGTACTTCGTCTTCATGGACATGCAGACCTACGACCAGCTGATGGTCGACAAGAAGGCCGTCGGCGACGCCGCCAACTTCCTCATCGAGGGCTTCACCGCCTCCGTGGCGCAGCACGAGGGCGAGGTGCTCTACGTCGAGCTCCCGGCCGCCGTCGAGCTCGTCATCCAGCACACCGACCCGGGCGTCCAGGGCGACCGCTCCACCGGTGGCACCAAGCCCGCCACGCTGGAGACCGGCCACGAGATCCAGGTCCCGCTCTTCGTCAACACGGGCGAGAAGGTCAAGGTCGACACCCGCACCAGCGACTACCTCGGCCGGGTGAACAGCTAACCGTGGCTGCCCGGAGCAACGCGCGCAAGCGCGCCTTCCAGATCCTTTTCGAGGCCGACCAGCGCGGGGTGTCCGTCCGCGAGGTCCTCGCGGACTGGATCCGCCACGCGCGCTCGGACGACCGGCAGCCGCCGGTCAGCGCCTTCACGATGGATCTCGTCGAGGGGTACGCCGACAAGGTGAACCGCATCGACGACCTGATCGTCACCTACGCCGTGGACTGGGACCTCGACCGGATGCCGGCCGCGGACCGGAACATCGTGCGGCTCGGTGCCTACGAGCTGATCTGGGTGGACGACACCCCGGACGCCGTGGCCATCGACGAGGCCGTCCAGCTGGCCAAGGAGTTCTCGACGGACGAGTCGCCCTCGTTCGTCAACGGGCTGCTGGCCCGTTTCAAGGACCTGAAGCCGAGCCTGCGGCGCAGCGAGAGCTGACCGCACGCCGCCCCACAGCAGCACCGGCACCGCCTTTCGGAAGGGCCCGCAGCACCTGTGCTGCGGGCCCTTCCGTTGTCGGCGCCGCCTTTCCGGCCGTCGCCGCGGGGGAGAAGAAAAGCCGGTGGCCGCCGGACCCCTGTGGGGGTCCGGCGGCCACCGGTAACGTTTCTGCTGGTGGGGGGCTTGAGGATCAGGCGTCCTCGTGCGCCACCGCGCGACGGGCGTCCGCGTCCAGCACGCCCCAGCTGATCAGCTGCTCGGTCAGGACCGAGGGCGACTGGTCGTAGATGACGGCCAGGGTGCGCAGGTCGTCCTGGCGGATCGACAGCACCTTGCCGTTGTAGTCGCCGCGCTGGCTCTGGATCGTCGCCGCGTAACGCTGCAGCGGACCGGCCTTCTCGGCGGGGACGCCCGCCAGACGCTCCAGGTCGAGGCGCAGCTTCGGCGGCGGCTCGGCCGCTCCGCCGGGAGTCGTGCCCGGCAGCAGTTCCTGCACCGGCACCCCGTAGAAGTCCGCCAGCTCGGCAAGGCGCTGGACGGTCACGGCGCGGTCCCCGCGCTCGTACGACCCGACCACCACGGCCTTCCACCGGCCCTGCGACTTCTCCTCGACACCGTGGAGGGAAAGGCCCTGCTGGGTGCGGATGGCGCGGAGCTTGGCCCCGAGCTGTTTGGCGTATTCGCTGGACATAACGCTCCCGGACGCTGTGACGCTGTGACTGCATGGACACTGCGACTACGTAACTACGTGCGGCTCCGCCGCGCGGCTGGTAACTCACTGTGAGGTTACGCAGCGTTACTTGGATGCGTCAAGCCGAATGGTCTCCGTCCCCCCGCCGGGGCGGCGCCGACAGCCCCGTGCGCGCCCCCGCGCCACCCCCGGGTGCCGACCCGCCACCGCCTCCCTGGTACCGTGTGAGACGTACATCAGACGTCCTTTAAGGTCCGTCCCGTGAGGCGGAGAAGGAGGTCCTTTTCATGGACGCCCAGCAGAACTCCGATTCCGCGCGCCCCGTACTGGAGGCGCAGGACATCGCCCGGGTCCTGACCCGCATCGCCCACGAGATCGTCGAACGCGCCAAGGGCGCCGACGACGTGGTGCTCCTCGGCATCCCCACCCGCGGCGTGCACCTGGCCCGCCGTCTGGCCGCCAAGCTCGAAGAGATCACCGGCACGAAGATCCCGGTCGGTTCCCTCGACATCACCATGTACCGCGACGACCTGCGGATGAAGCCCGCCCGTGCGATCGGTCGCACCGAGATCCCCGGCGACGACCTCGACGGCCGCCTCGTCGTCCTCGTCGACGACGTCCTCTTCTCCGGCCGCACCATCCGCGCCGCGCTCGACGCCCTCGGCGACCTCGGCCGCCCCCGCGCCGTGCAGCTCGCCGTGCTCGTCGACCGCGGCCACCGCGAACTGCCGATCCGTGCCGACTACGTCGGCAAGAACCTCCCCACGTCGCTGCGGGAGACCGTCAAGGTCCAGCTCCAGGAGGAGGACGGCCGTGACGCCGTGCTGCTCGGCCAGCGGACCGCCCGGGCGGCGGGACAGTAGCCCACCTCGACGACGGGCCCCTGCGGGGTCCGCGCCGGGCCCCGCCCTGCCCGCTCGCACCCCTGCACGTCAGTCCGCTGCACGTCAGTCCGCCTGCACCACGCCCTCCCGACCTACGGAGCCATCCAGATGAAGCGCCACCTCATCTCGGCCGCCGATCTCACGCGCGACGACGCCGTCCTGATCCTCGACACCGCCGAGGAGATGGCCCGCGTCGCGGACCGGCCGATCAAGAAGCTGCCCACGCTGCGCGGCCTCACCGTCGTCAACCTCTTCTTCGAGGACTCCACCCGCACCCGGATCTCCTTCGAGGCGGCCGCCAAGCGGCTCTCCGCCGACGTCATCAACTTCTCCGCCAAGGGCTCCTCGGTTTCCAAGGGCGAATCCCTCAAGGACACCGCGCTCACCCTGGAGGCGATGGGCGCCGACGCCGTCGTCATCCGCCACCACGCCTCCGGCGCCCCCTACCGGCTCGCGACCTCCGGCTGGATCGACTCCGCCGTCGTCAACGCCGGCGACGGCACCCATGAACACCCCACCCAGGCCCTGCTGGACGCCTTCACCATGCGCCGGCGCCTCGTCGGCCGCGACGCCGGCCTCGGCAAGGACCTCTCCGGCCGCCGCATCACCATCGTCGGAGACGTCCTGCACAGCCGCGTGGCGCGCTCCAACGTCCACCTGCTGCACACCCTCGGCGCCGAGGTCACCCTGGTGGCCCCGCCCACGCTGGTCCCGATCGGTGTCGAGACCTGGCCGTGCGAGGTCTCGTACAGCCTCGACGACGTGCTGCCGAAGTCCGATGCGGTGATGATGCTGCGTGTGCAGCGCGAACGCATGAACGCCGCCTTCTTCCCGACCGAGCGCGAGTACTCCCGCCGGTACGGCCTGGACGGCGACCGCATGGCCAAGATGCCCGAGCACGCCATCGTGATGCACCCCGGCCCGATGAACCGCGGCATGGAGATCACCGCCCAGGTCGCCGACTCCGAGCGCTGCACGGCCGTCGAACAGGTCGCCAACGGCGTCTCCACCCGCATGGCCGTCCTCTACCTGCTGCTCGGCGGCTCCGAGCCGGCCGTCACGACCACCCCCGCCGCCCCCGCCCGTACCGAGGAGAGCAAGTAACCATGAGCAAGATCCTTATCCGTGGCGCGAAGGTACTCGGCGGCGAGGCGCAGGACGTCCTGATCGACGGCGAAACCATCGCCGAGGTCGGCCGGAACCTCTCCGCCGAGGGCGCGACCGTCATCGAGGCCGAGGGCCAGATCCTCCTCCCCGGTCTCGTCGACCTGCACACCCACCTGCGCGAGCCCGGCCGCGAGGACTCCGAGACCGTCCTGACCGGCACCCGTGCCGCCGCCTCCGGCGGCTACACCGCCGTCTTCGCCATGGCGAACACCTTCCCCGTCGCCGACACCGCCGGCGTCGTCGAGCAGGTCTGGCGCCTGGGCAAGGAGTCCGGCTACTGCGACGTGCAGCCCATCGGCGCCGTCACCGTCGGCCTGGAGGGCAAGCAGCTTTCCGAGCTGGGTGCCATGCACGAGTCCGCCGCCCGCGTGACCGTCTTCTCCGACGACGGCAAGTGCGTCGACGACGCCGTGATCATGCGGCGCGCGCTGGAGTACGTGAAGGCCTTCGGCGGCGTCGTCGCCCAGCACGCCCAGGAACCCCGCCTCACCGAGGGCGCCCAGATGAACGAGGGCGTCGTCTCCGCCGAGCTCGGCCTCGGCGGCTGGCCCGCCGTCGCCGAGGAGTCGATCATCGCCCGCGACGTGCTCCTCGCCGAGCACGTCGGCTCCCGCGTGCACATCTGCCACCTCTCCACCGCCGGCTCCGTCGAGATCGTCCGCTGGGCCAAGTCCCGCGGCATCGACGTCACCGCCGAGGTCACCCCGCACCATCTGCTCCTCACCGACGAGCTCGTCCGCTCCTACAACGCGGTCTACAAGGTCAACCCGCCGCTGCGCACCGAGCGCGACGTCATGGCGTTGCGCGAGGCCCTCGCCGACGGCACGATCGACATCGTCGCCACCGACCACGCCCCGCACCCGCACGAGGACAAGGACTGCGAGTGGGCCGCCGCCGCCATGGGCATGGTGGGCCTGGAGACCGCGCTGTCCGTCGTCCAGCAGACGATGGTGGAGACCGGTCTGATCGACTGGGCCGGCGTCGCCGAGCGCATGAGCTTCGCCCCGGCCCGCATCGGCGGCCTGGACCACCACGGCCGTCCCGTCTCGGCTGGTGAACCCGCGAACCTGACCTTGGTCGATACCTCGTACCGTGGTGTCGTGGACCCCGCACACTTCGCCTCCCGCAGCCGCAACACGCCCTACGAGGGCCGTGAGCTGCCGGGGCGCGTCACCTACACCTTCCTGCGGGGCCGGGCAACGGTCGTGGACGGGAAACTGGCGTGACACCTGCAGTGATCCAACTGGCCGCCGAGGCCGCCGAACGACAGTCGGCGGAGGTGACCGATCTGGGCGCCCGCATCGCATGGGTGATCGGCCTGGTCGTCTTCATCGCGTTCGTGTACTGGCTGATGCGCCAGGGCTGGAAATGGCGAGGAGCCCTGCAGAACGATCTGCCGGAGCTCCCCGCTGCCCCGGACGGCCTTCCCGAGCACCGGCTGGCGCTCACCGGCCGGTACCACGGCTCCACCACCGCCGGGCAGTGGCTCGACCGGATCGTCGCCCACGGCCTGGGCGTCCGCAGCCGGGTCGAGCTCACCCTCACCGACGCGGGCCTCGACGTGGTCCGACCGGGTGCAGGCGACTTCTTCGTACCGGCCGCGCAGCTGCGCGGCGCCCGCCTCGACAAGGGAATCGCGGGCAAGGTACTCACCGAGGGCGGTCTGCTCGTCGTCACCTGGGCGCACGGCGACAAGCTGATCGACTCCGGATTCCGCTCCGACCGCGCGGCCGAACACGCCGCATGGGTCGAAGCGATCAACCTCATGAACACATCCATCACGACGGAAGGCGCCGAACGATGACGACCTCCACCAGGGGAGCAGCCAAAGCTCCCGCCGTACTCGTCCTGGAGGACGGCCGCATCTTCCGCGGCCGTGCCTACGGCGCAGTGGGGGAGACCTTCGGCGAGGCCGTGTTCTCCACCGGCATGACCGGCTACCAGGAGACCCTCACCGACCCGTCGTACCACCGGCAGGTCGTCGTGATGACCGCCCCCCACGTGGGCAACACCGGCGTCAACGACGAGGACCCCGAGTCCTCCCGCATCTGGGTCTCCGGCTACGTCGTGCGCGACCCCGCCCGCATCCCCTCCAACTGGCGCTCCCGGCGCACCCTGGACGAGGAGCTCGTCCGGCAGGGGGTCGTCGGCATCTCCGGCGTCGACACCCGCGCCCTGACCCGTCACCTGCGCGAGCGCGGTGCGATGCGCGTCGGCATCTTCTCCGGTGAGGCCTGGGTCGGCATCCGTGACGAGGCCCTGCTGGCCAAGGTCCGCTCCCAGCCCGAGATGAAGGGCGCGAACCTCTCCGCCGAGGTCGCCACCAAGGAGACCTACGTCGTCCCCGCGATCGGGGAGAAGCGCTTCACCGTCGCGGCCGTCGACCTGGGCATCAAGGGCATGACCCCGCACCGCATGGCCGAGCGCGGCATCGAGGTGCACGTGCTGCCCGCCACCGCCACCGTCGAGGACGTCTACGCGGTCGCCCCCGACGGCGTGTTCTTCTCCAACGGCCCGGGCGACCCGGCCACCGCCGACGGCCCCGTCGCCGTCATGCGGGGCGTCCTGGAGCGCAAGACCCCGCTCTTCGGCATCTGCTTCGGCAACCAGATCCTCGGCCGTGCCCTCGGCTTCGGCACCTACAAGCTGAAGTACGGCCACCGGGGCATCAACCAGCCCGTCCAGGACCGCACCACGGGCAAGGTCGAGGTCACCGCCCACAACCACGGATTCGCCGTCGACGCGCCCCTGGACAAGGTCTCCGAGACCCCCTACGGCCGCGCCGAGGTCTCCCACGTCTGCCTGAACGACCAGGTCGTCGAAGGCCTCCAGCTGCTCGACCAGCCGGCCTTCTCCGTCCAGTACCACCCCGAAGCGGCCGCGGGCCCGCACGACGCCGCGTACCTCTTCGACCGCTTCGTATCCCTGATGGAGGCCGAGCGTGCCTAAGCGCACCGATATCCAGTCCGTCCTGGTCATCGGCTCCGGCCCGATCGTGATCGGTCAGGCCGCAGAGTTCGACTACTCCGGCACCCAGGCCTGCCGCGTCCTCAAGGCCGAGGGCCTGCGCGTCATCCTGGTCAACTCGAACCCCGCGACGATCATGACCGACCCGGAGATCGCCGACGCCACGTACGTCGAGCCGATCACCCCCGAGTTCGTCGAGAAGATCATCGCGAAGGAGCGCCCCGACGCGCTGCTTCCCACCCTCGGCGGCCAGACCGCACTGAACACCGCCATCTCCATGCACGAGCAGGGGGTGCTGGAGAAGTACGGCGTCGAGCTCATCGGCGCCAACGTCGAGGCCATCAACAAGGGCGAGGACCGCGACCTCTTCAAGGGCGTCGTCGAGGCCGTCAAGGCCAAGATCGGCTACGGCGAATCCGCCCGCTCGGTCATCTGCCACTCGATGGACGACGTCCTCAAGGGCGTCGAGACCCTCGGCGGCTACCCCGTCGTCGTCCGTCCCTCCTTCACCATGGGCGGCGCAGGCTCCGGCTTCGCCCACGACGAGGACGAACTGCGCCGCATCGCCGGCCAGGGCCTCACGCTCTCCCCGACCACCGAGGTGCTCCTGGAGGAGTCCATCCTCGGCTGGAAGGAGTACGAGCTGGAGCTGATGCGCGATCGCCACGACAACGTGGTCGTCGTCTGCTCCATCGAGAACTTCGACCCGATGGGCGTCCACACCGGTGACTCGATCACCGTCGCCCCGGCCATGACGCTCACCGACCGCGAGTACCAGCGGCTGCGCGACATCGGCATCGCGATCATCCGCGAGGTCGGCGTCGACACCGGCGGCTGCAACATCCAGTTCGCGATCGACCCGGTCGACGGCCGCGTCATCGTCATCGAGATGAACCCGCGCGTCTCGCGCTCCTCGGCGCTCGCGTCGAAGGCCACCGGCTTCCCGATCGCCAAGATCGCCGCCAAGCTGGCCATCGGCTACACGCTCGACGAGGTCCCCAACGACATCACCGAGAAGACCCCGGCCTCCTTCGAGCCGACCCTCGACTACGTCGTCGTCAAGGCCCCGCGCTTCGCCTTCGAGAAGTTCCCGCTCGCCGACGCCACCCTCACCACGACCATGAAGTCGGTCGGCGAGGCCATGGCCATCGGCCGCAACTTCACCGAGGCCCTCCAGAAGGCCCTGCGCTCGCTGGAGAAGAAGGGCTCGCAGTTCACCTTCGTCGGCGACCCCGGTGACAAGGACGAGCTCCTGGCCACCGCCGTCCGCCCCACCGACGGCCGCATCAACACCGTCATGCAGGCCATCCGCGCCGGCGCCACCCAGGAGGAGGTCTTCGATTCCACGAAGATCGACCCCTGGTTCGTGGACCAGCTCTTCCTGATCAAGGAGATCGCCGACGAGCTCGCCGGTGCCGAGAAGCTCGAACCCGGGCTGCTCGCCGAGGCCAAGCGTCACGGTTTCTCCGACGCCCAGATCGCCGAGATCCGCGGCCTGCGCGAGGACGTCGTCCGCGAGGTTCGCCACGCCCTCGGCGTCCGCCCGGTCTACAAGACGGTCGACACCTGCGCCGCCGAGTTCGCCGCGAAGACCCCGTACTTCTACTCCTCGTACGACGAGGAGTCCGAGGTCGCCCCGCGCACCAAGCCCGCGGTCATCATCCTGGGCTCCGGGCCCAACCGCATCGGCCAGGGCATCGAGTTCGACTACTCCTGCGTCCACGCCTCCTTCGCCCTCAGCGACGCCGGCTACGAGACCGTGATGGTCAACTGCAACCCGGAGACCGTCTCCACCGACTACGACACCTCCGACCGCCTGTACTTCGAGCCGCTGACGCTTGAGGACGTGCTGGAGATCGTCCACGCCGAGTCCCTGGCAGGCCCCATCGCCGGCGTCGTCGTCCAGCTCGGCGGCCAGACGCCGCTGGGCCTCGCCCAGGCCCTCAAGGACAACGGCGTCCCCGTGGTCGGCACCTCGCCGGAGGCCATCCACGCGGCCGAGGACCGCGGCGCCTTCGGCCAGGTCCTCGCGGAGGCGGGCCTGCCCGCTCCCAAGCACGGCACCGCCACCACCTTCGCCGGTGCGAAGGCGATCGCCGACGAGATCGGCTACCCGGTCCTCGTCCGGCCGTCGTACGTCCTCGGCGGCCGCGGCATGGAGATCGTCTACGACGAGGCGCGCCTGGAGTCGTACATCGCGGAGTCCACCGAGATCTCCCCGACCCGCCCGGTGCTGGTCGACCGCTTCCTCGACGACGCCATCGAGATCGACGTGGATGCCCTCTACGACGGTCAGGAGCTCTACCTCGGCGGCGTCATGGAGCACATCGAGGAAGCCGGCATCCACTCCGGCGACTCGGCCTGCGCCCTGCCCCCGATCACCCTCGGCGGCTACGACATCAAGCGGCTGCGCGCCTCCACCGAGGGCATCGCCAAGGGCGTCGGCGTCCGCGGCCTGATCAACATCCAGTTCGCGATGGCGGGCGACATCCTCTACGTCCTGGAGGCCAACCCGCGTGCCTCCCGGACCGTGCCCTTCACCTCGAAGGCCACCGCCGTCCCGCTGGCGAAGGCCGCCGCCCGCATCTCGCTCGGCGCCACCATCGCCGAGCTGCGCGAGGAGGGCCTGCTTCCGAAGACCGGTGACGGCGGCACCCTGCCGATCGACGCGCCGATCTCCGTCAAGGAAGCCGTCATGCCGTGGTCGCGCTTCCGCGACATCCACGGCCGCGGCGTGGACACCGTCCTCGGCCCGGAGATGCGCTCCACCGGCGAGGTCATGGGCATCGATGCCGTCTTCGGCACCGCCTACGCGAAGTCGCAGGCCGGCGCCTACGGCCCGCTGCCCACCAAGGGCCGCGCGTTCATCTCCGTCGCCAACCGCGACAAGCGCTCGATGATCTTCCCGGCCCGCGAGCTCGTCGCCCATGGCTTCGAGCTGATGGCCACCTCCGGCACCGCCGAGGTCCTGCGCCGCAACGGCATCAACGCCACCGTCGTGCGCAAGCTCAGCGAGGGCGAAGGCCCCGGCGGCGAGAAGACGATCGTCCAGCTCATCCACGACGGCCAGGTCGACCTGATCGTCAACACCCCGTACGGCACCGGCGGCCGCCTCGACGGCTACGAGATCCGCACGGCGGCCGTGGCCCGCGGCGTCCCGTGCCTGACCACGGTCCAGGCGCTCGCCGCTGCCGTGCAGGGCATCGACGCGCTCAACCGCGGCGACGTGGGCGTCCGCTCCCTCCAGGAGCACGCGGAGCACCTGACCGCGGCCCGCGACTGAACACCCGTACAGCCCGGAAAGGGGGAGGGGGACACCGGTTTCACGACGGGTGTCCCCCTCTTCACGAGCGCAGAGGGATCCTCTCGACGATGTACAAGATCTTCTTCAACCTGGTCTTCAAGCGCATGGACCCGGAAGCCGCCCACCACATGGCCTTCCGCTGGATCCGCCTCACAGCCCGCATCCCGGTGCTGCGCACCTTCGTGGCGGCCACCCTGGCCCCGCGGTACGCGGAACTGCGCACCGAGGCGCTCGGCCTGCGCATGCACGGCCCCTTCGGCCTCGCGGCCGGCTTCGACAAGAACGCCGTCGCCATCGACGGGATGTCGATGCTGGGCTTCGACCACATCGAGGTCGGCACGGTGACCGCCGAGCCGCAGCCCGGCAACCCCAGGAAGCGGCTCTTCCGGCTCGTGCCGGACCGTGCGCTGATCAACCGGATGGGCTTCAACAACGAAGGCTCGGCAGCCGTCGCCGACCGTCTGGCGGCCCGTGAGGCCGTCTTCAGGACGGTCGTGGGCGTCAACATCGGCAAGACCAAGGTCGTGCCCGAGGAGGAGGCCGTGGGCGACTACGTCACCTCCACCGAGCGCCTCGCCCGCCACGCCGACTACCTCGTCGTGAACGTCTCCTCGCCCAACACCCCCGGCCTGCGCAACCTCCAGGCCACCGAATCGCTGCGCCCGCTGCTGACGGCCGTGCGCGAGGCCGCGGACCGCACCGTGACCGACCGCCGGGTCCCCCTGCTGGTCAAGATCGCACCCGACCTGGCGGACGAGGACGTCGACGCCGTCGCCGACCTGGCCCTGGAGCTCGGCCTCGACGGCATCATCGCCACGAACACCACCATCGCGCGGGAGGGCCTCGGCCTGAAGTCCGCCCCCTCCCTGGTCAAGGAGACCGGCGGGCTCTCCGGCGCACCCGTCAAGGAGCGCTCCCTGGAGGTGCTGCGCCGCCTGTACGCCCGCGTGGGCGACCGGCTGGTGCTGGTGGGGGTCGGCGGCATCGAGAACGCCGAGGACGCCTGGCAGCGCATCCTGGCCGGCGCCACGCTGATCCAGGGCTACAGCGCCTTCATCTACGAGGGCCCGCTCTACGCCCGTGCCATCCACAAGGGCCTGGCCGCCCGCCTGGCCGCCAGCCCGTACGCGACGCTCGCCGACGCGGTGGGCGCCGAGACCCGAAAGGCCGCACCGTGACCCTGCCCCCCTTCGGCACCCGCCTCCGCGCTGCGATGGACTCCCGCGGCCCGCTGTGCGTGGGCATCGACCCGCACGCCGCCCTGCTGGCCCAGTGGGGCCTCCAGGACGACATCGCGGGCCTGGAGCGCTTCTCCCGCACGGTGGTGGAGGCGCTCGCGGAGTCCGTGGCCGTCTTCAAGCCGCAGGCCGCCTTCTTCGAGCGGTTCGGCTCCCGGGGCGTCGCCGTCCTGGAGCGGACCGTCGCGGACGCCCGGGCGGCCGGGACCCTGGTCGTCATGGACGCCAAGCGCGGTGACATCGGCTCGACCATGGCCGCGTACGCCTCCGCCTTCCTGGACCCGGCCTCGCCGCTGTTCTCGGATGCCCTGACGGTGTCCCCGTACCTGGGCTACGGATCCCTGGCACCTGCGGTGGAGCTGGCGCGCGCGTCGGGGGCGGGCCTGTTCGTCCTGGCCCTGACGTCCAACCCGGAGGGCGCAGAGGTCCAGCGCGCGGTCCGCGAGGACGGCCGGAGCATCGGGGCCACGATGCTGGCGCACCTGGCGGCGGAGAACGCGGACGCCGCCCCGATGGGATCCTTCGGCGCGGTGGTCGGCGCCACCCTCGGCGACCTGTCCTCCTTCGACCTGGAGATCAACGGGCCGTTGCTGGCCCCCGGCATCGGTGCGCAGGGCGCGACCGCGGCGGACCTGCCGACCGTCTTCGGCAAGGCCGTGCGCAACGTGGTCCCGAACGTCTCGCGCGGCGTCCTGGGGCACGGACCGGACGCCGCGGCGCTGCGCGACGCGGCCCGCCGCTTCTCCGACGAGATCCGCGAGGCCGTTTCCGCGTGAGGTGTGCCGGAAGAACTCCTGCGTGACCCCTGTGGGCGCCGGTGGGCCCACCGAAGGACCCCGCTCCGCATCCGGCCGGAGCGGGGTCTCGCACTTTCTGACGAAATTCGAACGCCCTTCACCGGACAAAACGGGGGTATTTTGTCCGTGATGTACGGTTCAGTGGAGGCTGACCAGGACTTTTCGTTCGTTCTCGCTGACTGGAGCGGTGTTGCCCGCTAGTCTCCGAGCAGAGTGAACGCGCAGCGAACGAGTTCCATCGCTGTTCGGGAGCTCGTCAGGTGTGGTGCCCTCGGGTTCCCCACCGGTCCGTATCCGACAGTTCGACATCCGAGGTGACGTAGGCGTGGCTCTTCCGCCCCTTACCCCTGAACAGCGCGCAGCCGCGCTCGAAAAGGCCGCCGCGGCTCGCCGGGAGCGGGCCGAGGTGAAGAATCGACTCAAGCACTCCGGCGCCTCGCTCCAAGAGGTCATCAAGACGGGCCAGGAGAACGACGTCATCGGCAAGATGAAGGTCTCCGCCCTGCTGGAGTCCCTGCCTGGCGTGGGCAAGGTGCGCGCCAAGCAGATCATGGAGCGTCTCGGCATCTCCGAATCCCGGCGTGTCCGGGGTCTCGGTTCCAACCAGATCGCCTCTCTGGAGCGCGAGTTCGGCAGCACCAGCGCCTGACGCGACGGCTGAAGTTCTCCCGGCGTTCTCAGGCAGTCCTGGGAACCTGGATAATCGCTCTATGGCAGCAGAGGTTCGTCCGCGGCTGACCGTGCTCTCCGGCCCTTCAGGGGTCGGCAAGAGCACGGTCGTCGCGCATATGCGCAAGGTTCACCCCGAGGTATGGCTCTCGGTGTCGGCCACCACCCGCAAGCCGCGGCCCGGTGAGCGACACGGAGTCCAGTACTTCTTCGTCAATGACGACGAGTTCGACAAGCTGATCGCCAACGGCGAGTTGCTGGAGTGGGCCGAGTTCGCGGGCAACCGCTACGGCACACCGCGCGGCGCGGTTCTGGAGCGCCTGGAGAACGGCGAGCCGGTACTGCTGGAGATCGACCTCCAGGGCGCACGGCTCGTCCGCGAGTCCATGCCCGAGGCTCAGCTGGTCTTCCTGGCTCCGCCCAGCTGGGAGGAGCTGGTCCGCCGGCTCACCGGCCGGGGCACCGAATCGGCCGAGGTGATCGAGCGCCGGCTCGCCGCGGCCAAGGTCGAACTCGCTGCCGAGTCGGAGTTCGACGTCACCCTGGTCAACACCTCCGTCGAGGACGTGGCCCGTGAGCTGCTAGCCTTGATGGAAGTTGTCTGAATCGCCGGTCGATCTCCACGACATCGACAGGCCGCAGGCGGCCCCATCTTTCATCCATCTTCGGAAGGTAGAGCGTGTCCTCTTCCATCACTGCGCCCGAGGGCATCATCAACCCGCCGATCGACGAGCTGCTCGAGGCCACTGACTCGAAGTACAGCCTCGTGATCTACGCGGCCAAGCGCGCGCGTCAGATCAACGCGTACTACTCGCAGCTCGGTGAGGGCCTGCTCGAGTACGTCGGCCCGCTCGTGGACACCCACGTCCACGAGAAGCCGCTTTCGATCGCACTGCGCGAGATCAACGCGGGTCTGCTGACCTCCGAGGCCATCGAGGCCCCGGCCCAGTAAGGCACCGAGGGATTCCTTCACCACAGGCCCGGCAGAACATCTGCCGGGCCTGTGGTGTGTCATGGATGGGTACGACGATCAGAGCCGAACGCGGCGGACGAGTCGAAAGTGTCAAAAGGGGTGTGCGCAGATGGGTAAGCCGAAGGTCGTGCTGGGCGTGAGCGGCGGGATCGCCGCCTACAAGGCCTGCGAGCTGCTGCGCCGGCTGACCGAGTCCGGGCACGACGTGCGGGTGGTGCCCACGGCGGCCTCCCTGAACTTCGTCGGCGAGGCCACCTGGGCCGCCCTCTCCGGGAACCCCGCCTCCACCGAAGTGTGGGATACCGTCCACGAGGTGCCGCACGTGCGCATCGGCCAGGGCGCCGACCTCGTCGTCGTCGCCCCGGCCACCGCCGACACGCTGGCCAGGGCCGCCCACGGGCTCGCCGACGACCTGCTCACGAACACGCTGCTCACCGCCCGCTGTCCGGTCGTCTTCGCCCCCGCGATGCACACCGAGATGTGGGAGCACCCGGCCACCCGGGAGAACGTGGCCACTCTGCGCCGCCGCGGCGCCCTTGTCATCGAGCCCGCCGTGGGCCGGCTCACCGGCAAGGACACCGGCAAGGGGCGGCTGCCCGACCCCGAAGAGATCTTCGAGGTGTGCCGACAGGTCCTGCGCCGCGGCGCGGCCGAGCCGGATCTGGTCGGCCGCCACGTCGTGATCAGTGCGGGCGGCACCAGGGAACCGCTGGACCCGGTGCGCTTCCTCGGGAACCGCTCCTCCGGCAAGCAGGGCTACGCGCTCGCCCGCACGGCCGTCGCCCGCGGGGCGCGGGTCACCCTGGTCGCGGCCAACACCGCGCTGGCCGACCCCGCCGGGGTGGACGTCGTACGCGTGGGGACGGCCGTACAACTGCGGGAAGCCGTGCTCAAGGCGGCGCCGGACGCCGACGCCGTGGTCATGGCCGCGGCCGTGGCCGACTTCCGGCCCGCCGAGTACGCCGACGGCAAGATCAAGAAGAAGGACGGGGAGGACCCCGCCCCGGTCGCGCTCGTGCGCAACCCGGACGTCCTCGCCGAGATCTCGGCCGACCGGGCCCGCGAGGGCCAGGTGGTGGTGGGCTTCGCCGCCGAGACCGACGACGTCCTCGACAACGGCCGGGCCAAGCTGCGCCGCAAGGGATGTGATCTTCTCGTCGTGAACGAGGTCGGCGCGACCCGAACCTTTGGATCCGAGGAGAACGAGGCGGCCATCCTGGACTCCAACGGGTCGGAATATCCTGTGCCCTATGGTCCGAAGGAGGCGCTGGCTGAGGCGATTTGGGACCGGGTTACGCAGCGGTTCGCGTCGCGACGCGCCTGAGTCGATTCCCCTTCACTCGGTCACCTCCGTACGCAAGAATGGGAGTGCCGCAGGTCACACGGCTCCCACAAGGCGAGACGGATGGTCCGGGCAACGGTGGCGACCGATAAACTGCATCCGGAACGTGATCGGGCGCAGCCCCCGATGTGGTTCCGCCAAATGATCAGCCAGCAGCCGCTGCAACCCCAGGGAGCGTTGTGTCCCGTCGTCTGTTCACCTCGGAGTCCGTGACCGAGGGCCACCCCGACAAGATCGCTGACCAGATCAGCGACACGATCCTCGACGCACTCCTCACCGAGGATCCGACCTCGCGCGTCGCCGTGGAGACCCTCATCACCACCGGTCTCGTCCACATCGCGGGTGAGGTGACGACGAAGGCCTACGCGCCGATCGCGCAGCTCGTCCGGGACAAGATCCTCGAAATCGGCTACGACTCCTCGAAGAAGGGCTTCGACGGCGCCTCCTGCGGCGTGTCGGTGTCCATCGGCGCGCAGTCCCCGGACATCGCGCAGGGCGTCGACACCGCCTACGAGAAGCGCGTCGAGGGCGACGAGGACGAGCTCGACAAGCAGGGCGCCGGCGACCAGGGCCTGATGTTCGGCTACGCCTGCGACGAGACGCCCGAGCTCATGCCGCTGCCGATCCACATCGCGCACCGGCTCTCGCGCCGCCTGTCCGAGGTCCGCAAGAACGGGACCATCCCGTACCTGCGCCCCGACGGCAAGACCCAGGTCACCATCGAGTACGACGGCGACAAGGCCGTCCGCCTCGACACCGTCGTGGTCTCCTCGCAGCACGCCTCCGACATCGACCTCGACTCGCTGCTCGCGCCCGACATCCGCGAGTTCGTCGTCGAGCACGTCCTGGCCCAGCTCGTCGAGGACGGCATCAAGCTCGACACCGAGGGCTACCGCCTGCTCGTGAACCCGACCGGCCGCTTCGAGATCGGCGGCCCCATGGGCGACGCCGGCCTGACCGGCCGCAAGATCATCATCGACACCTACGGCGGCATGGCCCGCCACGGTGGCGGCGCCTTCTCCGGCAAGGACCCGTCCAAGGTCGACCGCTCCGCGGCCTACGCCATGCGCTGGGTCGCCAAGAACGTGGTCGCCGCCGGCCTCGCCTCGCGCTGCGAGGTCCAGGTCGCGTACGCCATCGGCAAGGCCGAGCCCGTCGGTCTCTTCGTCGAGACCTTCGGCACCGCCAAGGTCGAGGTCCAGAAGATCGAGGAGGCGATCGGCGAGGTCTTCGACCTGCGCCCGGCCGCGATCATCCGCGATCTGGACCTGCTGCGCCCGATCTACGCCCAGACCGCCGCCTACGGCCACTTCGGCCGCGAGCTGCCGGACTTCACCTGGGAGCGCACCGACCGCGTCGACGCCCTGCGCGCCGCCGCCGGTCTGTAGGCACCACCGGAAGTACCACGCGCGAAGGGCCCCGGACCCCACGGTCCGGGGCCCTTCCCATGGGCCCGCGGGTCCCACCGGGCCGGCCTGCCCGGCCGGGCCTGCGGCCGTGCGCCCCCGCGGCCGTGTGCCCGGTGTCAGCGCGGTTTGGTAAGAATGCTGATGTGAGCAGCGCGAACGATTCCCCACCGGAGCAGCTCGCGCTGATCCGGGAGATGGTCGCCGAGGCCAAGGCCAAGGCGCCCAAGGCGAAGCCGCGCACCTGGCGGGGGGCCGCCCTGGCCGCAGAACTCCCCGTCGCCCGGGTCCTCGTGAACAAGGGCGTGCTCCACCTCGACCGCACCTTCGACTACGCCGTGCCCGCCGAGCTCTCCGATGCCGCCCAGCCCGGCGTCCGCGTCCGAGTCCGCTTCGGCGCGGGCTCCCACCAGGTGCACGGAGGCCGCCGTGAGGGCGGCGGCCTCATCGACGGTTTCATCGTCGAGCGCCTTGCCGAGTCCGATTACAACGGTGCGCTCGCCGCCCTCGCCCAAGTGGTCTCGCCCGAGGTCGTGCTCGGCCCGCGCATGCTCGCCCTCACCCGGGCCGTCGCCGACCGCTACGCCGGCAGCCTCGCCGACGTCCTCCAGCTCGCCCTGCCCCCACGCAACGCCCGCGCCGAGGCCAAGCCCTCCCCGGAGCCGCTGCCGCCGCCCGCGGCCCCCGGCCCCGGCGGCTGGGAGCGCTACGGTGCCGGTCCCGGCTTCCTGCGGGCCCTCGCCGGCGGCGCCGCACCGCGCGCCGTGTGGACCGCCCTGCCCGGCCCGGGCTGGGCCGACGAACTCGCCCGGGCGATGGCCGCCACCCTCGCCTCCGGCCGTGGTGCCCTCGCCGTGCTCCCCGACGGCCGGACCGCCGGCCGGGTCGACGCCGCCCTGACCTCCCTGCTCGGCGAAGGACGGCACGCCCTGCTGACCGCCGAGTCCGGTCCCGAGAAGCGTTACCGCCAGTGGCTCGCCGTCCACCGGGGCTCGGTCCGCGCCGTCATCGGCACCCGGGCCGCCATGTTCGCTCCCGTCCGCGACCTCGGCCTGGTCGCGATCTGGGACGACGGCGACTCCAGCCACAGCGAGGACCGGGCGCCGTTCCCGCACGTGCGCGAGGTCCTCGAACTGCGCGCGGTCAGCGACGGCTGCGCGTTCCTCGCCGGCGGCACCAGTTGCACCGTGGAGGCCGCCCAACTCGTCGAGTCGGGCTGGGCCCGCCCACTCGTGGCGGCCCGCGAGACCGTCCGGGCCGCAGCGCCCCGGATCCGCACCGTCGGCGACGAACTGCTGGCCCGGGACGAGGCGGCCCGCGCGGCGCGGCTCCCCAGCCTGGCGTGGGAGACCGTACGGGAGGGGCTGACGTCCGGTCCCGTCCTCGTCCAGGTGCCCCGCCGGGGGTACGTTCCCCGCCTGGCGTGCGAGCGGTGCCGGACACCCGCCCGCTGCACCGTCTGCGCCGGCCCCCTGGAGGCCCCCGACGCACGGGACCTGACGTGCGGCTGGTGCGGCCGGGGCGAGCCGTCCTGGCACTGCGGGGAATGCGGGTCCTTCCGCCTGCGTGCGCAGGTCGTCGGCGCCCGCCGCACCGCCGAGGAACTGGGGCGGGCCTTCCCGGCCGTGCCCGTGCGCACCTCCGGCCGCGATCACGTCCTGGACGAGGTGCCGGACCGGCCGGCGCTCGTGGTGAGCACCCCCGGCGCCGAGCCGGTCGCGGCGGGCGCCGGATACGCCGCGGCGCTGCTGCTCGACGGCTGGGCCATGCTCACCCGCCCCGACCTGCGGGCCGGGGAGGACGCCCTGCGGCGCTGGATCGCCGCAGCCTCCCTCGTCCGCGCGGACGGCCAGGTCGTGGTGGTCGCCGAGCCGACGCTGCGGCCCGTGCAGGCCCTCGTCCGGTGGGACCCGGTGGGGCACGCCGTACGGGAACTCGCGGAGCGGGCCCAGCTCGGCTTCCCGCCCGTGTCCCGGATGGCCGCGGTCGCAGGTCGGGGCGAAGCGGTGGAGGCATTCCTGGCGGGAGCCGGACTGCCGCCCGATGCCGAGATCCTCGGCCCGGTGCCGCTGCCCGGACGGCGCGGGGAGCCGTCCCCGGGGGAGCGGGCCCTGGTCAGGGTCCCGCCCGGCAGCGGAGCGGCCCTCGCGGCCGCCCTGAAGTCCGCCCAGGCGGCGCGCCTGGCCCGCGGTGTCCCGGCGGCGGACGCGGTGCGGGTGCGAATCGACCCGTCGGACATCGGCTGACGGCCGCCGCCCGCGGCCGGGGCGGCTTCGCAGGCCGCACGCGGGGCCGAGGGGAGGCATGGCATCCGGGAACGTCGAGGCCCCGGCGGGGAGCCGCAGGGGCGTCCCCACCGGGGCGGACTCGTGCGCGGCGGCCCGGGGCCGGCCGTCGGGGGTCGGCGTCCCGGCGGCAGGACGGCGTCAGCCGTTGCGCGGACCGGGCAGGGCGGGGGAGCGCGGAGCGTCCCCGAGACCGCGCCCGGCGGAGCCGGCGGTGGCCTGCGCCTCCTCGCGCACCGGCTGCGGCGGCATCGAACGGGCGGCCGGAACGGTCGGCAGCGGCCCCATGGTGCGGGTGGCCGTCGCTTCGGCCAGTGGCTCCGCCGCCTCCGCCGACTGCGCGCGGCGGGCGCCGTAGCGGCGGTGCACGGCCTGCTTGGTGACACCGAGCGCGGAACCGACCGCGTCCCAGGAGAAGCCGAGCGAGCGGTCGAAGTCCACCGCGGCGGTGACCAGCGTCTCCACGCTGTCCCGCAGCTCCTGGGCGAGGCGGACGGTGGGCGCGGGCGCCCGGCCGTAGACGACGAAGCCCGTGGAGGGGCCCGAGCGACGCGGGCGGTACACGTTGCCGAGCTGGGCGGTGAGCGTACGCAGGGCGTCCACCTGCCGGCGAACCCGCTCGATGTCCCGTACCAGGAGGTGCAGGCTGGCCCGGGCTTGGGCGTCGTGGGTGGCGTGGTCGGCCATGAAGAAGCCTCTCGAACCGGTGCTGAAGGGCGGACCGGGCCGCAGACATCGTTCACACGCGGCCCGTTTCGGTCAATCTCTCTTGACCAACGCGCCACCCGTCGTGCAGGTCACGCTGTGGGGGCGTGTCGGCATATGCGAGTGGCGCGCGCTTGTACGCACGCCCCCTCGGCACCACAGGTGGGGCGTCCGGCTGACGCCCCATAGACTGGTGCGCTGCTGACAGCCGACATAGCGAGGTAGGACCCCCAGTGAAGCTCGTCTTCGCAGGCACCCCCGAGGTCGCCGTACCCGCCCTGGACGCCCTGATCGCCTCCGGGCGGCACGAGGTCGCGGCCGTCGTCACCCGGCCCGACGCACCGGCCGGCCGCGGCCGCCGGCTGGTCGCCAGCCCGGTCGCCGAACGCGCGGAGGAAGCCGGCATCGAGGTCCTCAAGCCCACCCGGCCGCGCGACCCCGAGTTCCAGGCCAGGCTGCGCGAGATCGACCCCGACTGCTGCCCCGTCGTGGCCTACGGGGCCATCCTCCCCAAGAGCGCCCTCGACATCCCGCGCCACGGTTGGGTCAACCTGCACTTCTCGCTCCTGCCCTCCTGGCGCGGAGCGGCACCCGTCCAGCACTCGATCATGGCGGGCGACCAGCTCACCGGCGCCTCCACCTTCCAGATCGAGGAGGGCCTGGACTCGGGCCCGGTCTACGGCGTCCTCACCGAGGAGATCCGGCCGACCGACAACAGCGGCGACCTGCTCACCCGCCTCGCCTTCGCCGGCGCAGGCCTCCTCGCCGCCACCATGGACGGCATCGAGGACGGCACCCTGCGCGCCGTCGCCCAGCCCCTCGACGGGATCTCCCTCGCACCCAAGATCACGGTGGAGGACGCACGGATCGACTGGACGGCCCCCGCGATGCGCGCCGACCGCGTCGTGCGCGGCTGCACGCCCGCCCCGGGCGCGTGGACCGTCTTCCGCGGGGAGCGGCTCAAGCTGATCTCCCTCGGGATGGTGGCCGACCGTACGGACCTGCGGCCCGGCGTGCTGTCCGCCGCCAAGAACAACGTGTACGCGGGCACCGGTTCCCACGCCGTCGAGCTGCTCTGGGTCCAGCCGCAGGGGAAGAAGCCGATGCGCGCCGCCGACTGGGCGCGCGGGGTGCGGATCGCCCCCGGTGAGCGGCTCGGCGGGGCCGACGTAGGCTGAACAGTGCGGCCGTGCCGCAGACACACGGCGTCCTCCCCGCACGGTCCACCCGCAGCAGTCTTAGCACCTGTAGCACCCGTAGCACTCGTACATCCGGAGCACCTTTCACGTGAGCGAACAGCCCCGTCAGCCCCGCCGCAGGCCCGCCCCCGCAGGAGCGGGCGGCAAGCAGGCCAAGCCCTACCGCCGGCCCCAGAAGGACCCCGTCCGGATGCTGGCCTTCGAGGTCCTGCGGGCGGTGGACGAACGCGACGCCTACGCGAACCTCGTGCTGCCGCCGCTCCTCAGGAAGGCCCGCCAGGACGAGGCGTTCCAGGCGCGCGACGCGGCGCTGGCCACCGAGCTGGTGTACGGGACGCTGCGCCGCCAGGGCACCTACGACGCGGTCATCAGGGCCTGCATCGACCGCCCGCTGCGCGAGGTCGACCCGCCGGTGCTGGACGTCCTCTCCCTCGGCGCGCACCAGCTGCTCGGCACCCGGATCCCCACCCACGCCGCCGTCTCGGCGAGCGTGGAGCTGGCCCGGGTGGTGCTCGGGGACGGACGCGCCAAGTTCGTCAACGCCGTGCTGCGGAAGATCGCCGCGCACGACCTGGACGGCTGGCTGGAGCGGGTCGCGCCGCCGTACGAGGACGACGCCGAGGAGCACCTCGCCATCTACCACTCGCACCCCAGGTGGGTCGTCAGCGCCCTGTGGGACGCGCTGGGGGGCGGGCGCGCCGGGATCGAGGACCTGCTGGAGGCCGACAACGAGCGGCCCGAGGTCACGCTGGTGGCCCGGCCCGGCCGGTCCACGCCCCAGGAGCTGCTGGCGGCGGTCGGCGAGGAGTCGGCGCTCCCCGGGCGCTGGTCGCCGTACGCCGTGCGGATGGCCGAGGGAGGTGAGCCGGGCGCGCTGGAGGCGGTGCGCGAGGGCCGCGCCGGCGTCCAGGACGAGGGCAGCCAGTTGGTGGCGATGGCCCTGGCGGCCGTGCCCGTCGAGGGCCGTGACGAGCGCTGGCTGGACGGCTGCGCCGGGCCGGGCGGCAAGGCGGCTCTGCTCGGCGCGCTCGCGGCCGAGCGCGGGGCGTTCCTGCTGGCTTCCGAGAAGCAGCCGCACCGGGCCCGGCTGGTGGAGCGGGCTCTCTCCGGCAACCCGGGCCCGTACCAGGTCATCACGGCGGACGGCACCCGTCCGGCGTGGCTGCCGGGCTCCTTCGACCGCGTCCTGATGGACGTGCCGTGCTCCGGCCTGGGTGCCCTGCGCCGCCGCCCGGAGGCCCGCTGGCGGCGACGCCCGGAGGACCTGGAGGGCTTCGCCCCGCTGCAGCGCGGGCTGCTGCGGCAGGCGCTGTCGGCGGTGCGGGTCGGCGGGGTCGTCGGTTACGCGACGTGCTCGCCGCATTTGGCGGAGACCCGGGTCGTGGTGGACGACGTCCTCAAGGGCCGCGGCGCCGGCAACGCCCCGGTGTCCGCCGAACTCGTCGACGCCAGGCCCTTCATGGCCGGTGTCCCCGGCCTCGGCGACGGCCCGGACGTCCAGCTGTGGCCGCACCTGCACGGGACGGACGCGATGTACCTGGCCCTGCTGAGGCGTACGGCGTAGTTCTCCCGCGGATCAGAGCCGACCCGGGTCGAACCGGACGGCCGCATCCACTGCGGGCCGGGGCGTCCTTCCCGCTGAGCGGGTCCGACCGGGCCGAGGAGATCGTCCACCGGGCGGTGGACGGCATGGCGCCCCGGCCGATGCCGACGCGTGAGGGCCTCTCGCTCTTCGGGGTGGCCCGCCACCCCGAAGAACGCACGGTCGCACAGGTCGCGGCATCGGCCACCGGGGCCGTGCCGTTCGGGGTGACCACGCGGGCCGGTGCTCCGGCGTCCGCGGAGGCGGGACCGTGCCGAAGTTGATCCATAAGCAGAATTCACATATTCTTGATCATTGCTTTAGCGTTGCTGCGGAAATCCTGACGTGCGGGGCCATGGCCGGAACCGGCCGCAGGCATGGCAGGCTTGGGGCATGGCCGCTCAGATTTATCCCAGCATCCTGTCCGCCGACTTCGCCCGTCTCGCCGAGGAGGCGAAGGCCGTCGAGGGGGCCGACTGGCTGCACGTCGACGTCATGGACAACCACTTCGTCCCCAACCTCACCCTCGGCATGCCGGTCGTGGAGTCCTTGAGCCGTGCCACGGACATCCCGCTGGACCTGCACCTGATGATCGAGAACCCGGACCGCTGGGCCCCGCAGTACGTGGAGGCGGGCGCGGGGTCGGTCACCTTCCACGCCGAGGCCGCGGCGGCGCCCGTACGCCTCGCGCGGGAGATCCGGGCCAAGGGGGCGCGGGCCTCCATGGCCCTCAAGCCCGCGACGCCGATCGAGCAGTACGAGGACATCCTCCCCGAGCTCGACATGCTGCTGATCATGACGGTCGAGCCGGGCTTCGGCGGCCAGCCCTTTCTCGACATCATGCTGCCCAAGATCCGCCGTACCCGGGAGCTGATCGCCAAGCACGGTCTGGAGCTGTGGCTCCAGGTCGACGGCGGGGTGTCGGCCTCGACCATCGAGCGCTGTGCCGAAGCCGGCGCGGACGTCTTCGTCGCGGGCAGCGCGGTCTACGGAGCGGTGGATCCGGCGGCCGCCGTCCGTACGCTGCGTGACCAGGCGGGTGCGGCGATCGCCGCGGCGCCGTGGGCGTGCGACCACTGAACCAAGGGTTGATGAACAGCTCGGTGAACGGGAGCTGTCCAGGCTGATCAACGGCCGTCGGATCTGACAGGATGAACGGCGAGTCGAGAGTGTGAACAGCAGTGAGGAGAGCGCGGTGTCTGCAATGTCGGCGGGACGGTCAGCCCTGCGGATGGGACCCGCGGAGCTGGTGCAGGCGGCGGCCATGGCCCGCCGCTTCTACCTGGAGGGCAAATCCAAGATTCAGATCGCCGAGGAGTTCGGCGTGAGCCGCTTCAAGGTGGCCCGGGTCCTGGAGACCGCCCTCGAACGCGACCTCGTACGGATCGAGATTCGGGTACCGGCCGAGCTCGACGCGGAGCGGTCGGACGCGCTCCGGGCCCGGTACGGCCTCCGGCACGCCGTCGTGGTGGAGTCGCCCGCCGACGCCACCGAGGACGCCCCGGACCCCGAGAACCTGGGCGCCGTCGCCGCGGACCTGCTGGGCGAACTGGTCAGTGAGGGAGACGTGCTGGGCCTCGCGTGGGGCCGGTCGACCATCCACATGGCCGCCTCCCTGCACCGCCTGCCGCAGTGCACCGTGGTCCAGCTGACCGGTGTGTACGACGCCGGGACCGCGGAGCGCGGTTCGGTCGAGGCCGTGCGCCGGGCCGCGCAGGTCTCGGGCGGGGACGCGCACCCGATCTACGCGCCCATGCTGCTGCCCGACCCCGCGACGGCGGCGGCGCTGCGCAGCCAGACCGGGATCGCCCGCGCCTTCGACTACTTCGACAAGGTCACGGTCGCGGCCGTCTCCATCGGTTCGTGGGAGCCGGGCATCTCGACCGTCCACGACATGCTGACCGACGAGGAACGCGCCCACTACGCCTCGCTGGGTGTCGCCGCCGAAATGTCGGCCCACCTCTTCGACGCCGAGGGCCGGCGGGTCGGCCGGGACCTCGGCGAGCGGTGCATCACGGTCGAGGCGGACCGGCTGCGCCGGATCCCGGAGGTGGTGGCGATCGCGGGCGGCCTGCGCAAGGCCTCCGCGATCGGCGCGGTGCTGAGATCAGGGCTGGTGACCAGCCTGGTCACGGACACCGCCGTCGCCGACTACCTGCTGACCGAGTCGGCTCCGGGGCTGCGGCCGGCGCTGGACCGGGCCGACCCCGACGACCTGTAGGACGGCCCGTGAGGCGTCACCGGCCACCGCGCGCGGACACCGTCGCGGGATGCCGGTGGTACGGATGGTGCCCGGATCGAGATCCGAAGTACCACCGCACGAAGGCTCGCCGGGCGCATACTGATTCCGATGACAAAGCCAGCAGCTCCTCGCCGCCATCTGCCGTCCAGCCCGTTCAAGGCCCCCGTGGAACAGCCCATCCGGCAGTTCAGCGTCGGCGATCGGGTCACTCACGACGAGCACGGCCTCGGCCGTGTCGTCGGTATCGAGGAGGGGATCGCCGTTCTCGTCGACTTCGGTGCCGTCCAGAAGCGCATCCTGAGCCCCTACAGCAAGATGGCCGTGCTCTGACGCGACCGGGCGATTCGCGGGCGAATCGCATCTTTGACACGATCGCTGCATGATCTTCCGGAACGTGCCCCGATGGCTGCTGCGTTCGCTGGGGGCGGTGTTCCTCTGTGCCGCGCTCGTCGCGACGGTGGGCTGTGGCGCCCAGAAGCCCGGCCCCGCCGTCGCGAGCGGCAGCACCGACCCCAGCGCGGCATCCACCGCCGCGCCCGATGCGGTTCCGGGCTGGGCGCGGGGGATGGCCGTCGTGCGCGCCGACGCGCTGCCCCGGCAGGCGGTGGACGTCCTCGCGCTCATCGACCGGGGCGGTCCGTACCCGTACCGGCAGGACGGTACCGTCTTCGGGAACTTCGAGAAGGTCCTGCCGCGCCAGAAGCGCGGCTACTACCACGAGTTCACGGTGCGCACGCCGGGGGAGCGGGACCGGGGGGCCCGGCGGATCGTGACGGGTGAGGGCGGGGAGTTCTACTACACGGACGACCACTACCAGACCTTCAAGGCGGTTCTCCGATGACCCTGCACCCACAGCCGCTCGCCCCGGCCCTCGCCGCCGCCGAGGCCGCGGGCCGGCCGACGGTACGGCTGGACCTGGACGGCGTACGGGACAAGTCCGGGCTCATGGCGCGGTGCGAGGAGGCCTTGCGGCTGCCGCGGTGGTTCGGCGGGAACTGGGACGCGCTCGCGGATGCGCTGCGCGATCTGTCCTGGCTGCCGGAGGCCGGGGCCGCGGGGCGACTGGTCGCCGTGACGTCGTGGCGCGGGTACGCCGGCGCGAGGCCTTCGGAGTGGGAGACGTTCGTGGACGTCCTGGAGGAAGCGGTGGACTTCTGGCGCGACCGGGGCTCGGGGGAGGGGAACTCCGGGCTCGCCGTGGTGCTGGACGAGTCGGAGCCGGAGAGCGGGCACCGGGGGGCTGCCGGGGCTCCGCCCCGGACGCCGCGCCCCGGGCGCCGGCGGGGCTGACGGGGCGGGCCGGAGGGGAGCGCGGCGAACCGGGTGGCCCCGAGCCACCCGGTCGCGTCGTCGTCAGTCCGTCTTCGGGATCCAGGGCGGAGTCTGGCCCCAGGACCAGACCGGGATCTCGGCCGCGTCGACCGGCGGGGGGTTGGGGCCCGAGTAGATCAGGGCCATGCGGGTGCCCCACTCGATGTAGTAGGCGAACACCCCACGGAACTCGGGGTCCGCCGGGAGGCCCACCTCGTCGGCGGTGTCCATGAGCAGGTCCACCCACCGGCGGCGCTGCTCCTCGGTGATCGCCCGGCCGAGGTGCTTGGTGGCCATGTGCTGGTGGCCGCCGTGCCGGGCGGTGTAGTCGGCCGGCCCGCCGAAGACCTCCGACAGCCAGACCGCGACGTGCTGGGGGTGCTCCGAGTCCATGCCGGCGAAGACCGGGGCAAGGATCTCGTCCTGGAGGGCGTGGGCGTAGAAGGCGTCCGTGAGGCGGTTCATCGCCTCCGCCCCGCCCATCCACTCGTAGATGGTGGGTGTGGTGCTCATCGCTGTCCGGCGCCCTTCCCGGTGCCCACGACGCCCGTCACGAGGTAGTGCTGCATCTCCTCGATGGCCGCCACGTACGGACGGATCGCGGCGAAGAAGGCCGGGAAGTGCTCTCCCTTGCGGAACCCGCCCAGGTGGTCCTCGATGGAGGTCCAGCGGATCCGGAGGATGTAGCGCTCCTTCTCCTCCTCGCATCGGGCCAGTTCGTAGTCGAGGCACTCGGGCGAGGCGGCCAGGGACTCGGCCGCCCGGGCGTACGCGTCCTCGAAGGCCTGCTGGTCGTCCAATGCGATCCGGTAGCGGATGTATTCGACGGTGGTCGTCATGGTGCGTACCTCTCCCTGGGTGTAGGTCTCGGCCAGCCTTACGCGATCACACGGCGCCGTGGGGCGGATTCGTCATTCGGACCCGGACTTCATGGAGTCGGTCGGCCCGGTGACGTCGGGCCCCTGCGCGCGGACCCGGCCGACCTGGTCGAGGGAGTCGCGCAGCTCCGTCAGCCAGCTGTCGGTGTTGCGCCCGACGAGGCGGACGCACCAGGCCAGCGCGTCGGCCCGGCTGCGGGCCACGCCGCCGGCGACCAGGGTGTCGAGGACCTGGCGCTCGGACTGGCGCAGCCGGGTCATGACGGGCACGGCGAGGTGGGTGAAGAGGGTCGTCTCGTCACCCACCCGGACGCCCCAGGCGACCTTGCGGCGGTAGAGCTCCTCGGCCTCGCGGGCCACTTCCATGCGCTGTTCGCGGGTGCGTTCGCGGAACTCCCGGACCGACTCGGCCGCCGGTATGACGCCGACGACCGTGATCTCCTCACGGTCGGCGGTGACCGGGTCGAGGGACTCGTAGACGTCCACCGGCAGGCGCTCGGCGAACCACGCGCGGAGCTGTTCGCTCTGTTCGGCAGTAATCATGTAATCAACGTTGCATCCGCTGTGCCCTTGATCACAAGGGCACAGCGTTCGCTCTCAGCCCACCCGGCCCGTCTCAGCCCATCGAGCGGTAGCGGTGGATCAGAGAGACCGCCATGGCCCCCTCGCCCACACCCGAAGCCACCCGCTTGACCGAATGGGCGCGGACGTCGCCCGCAGCGAAGACCCCGGGCACGCTCGTCTCCAGCGGGTAGGGCGCACGTTCCAGGCTCCATTCGGCCGGGAGCTCGCCGCCGTTCGCGATCAGGTCCGAACCGGTCAGGACGAAGCCGTACTCGTCCCGCTCGACCACGCCGGCGAGCCAGTCGGTGTGCGGGCGGGCCCCGATGAAGGTGAACATGAAGCGCGCCGGGACCTCGGTGTCCCGGCCGGTCTCCGCGTCGTGGAGGGTCAGCCGCTCCAGGTGCTCCTCGCCGTCCAGCCGGACGACCGTGGTACGCACCCTGACCTCGATGTTCGGGGTGCGTTCGATCTCGTCGACCAGGTAGCGGGACATGCTCGCGTCCAAGGAGGACGCGCGGACCAGGATCGTCACCCGGGCGGCGTACTTGGCGAAGTGCACGGCGGCCTGCCCCGCCGAGTTGGCCCCACCGACGATGAACACGTGCTGCGAGATGCAGGCCGAGCTCTCCGTGGTCGCCGCGCCGTAGTAGAGGCCGGCCCCTTCGAAGCGCTCGGCTCCGGGGGCGTCGAGGCGGTTGTACGAGACCCCGGTCGCGAGCAGGACCGTCTCGGCGGAGATCTCCGTGCCGTCGGCGAGGGTGAGGATCTTCGCCGGGTCGTCGCGGGTCAGCGAGACCACCTCCACCGGGTGCAGGATCTCGGCGCCGAACCGGGAGGCCTGGATGGTCGCCCGACGGGTCAGGTCGCCGCCCGAGAGGCCCGAGGGGAAGCCCAGGTAGTTCTCGATCAGGCTGGAGGTGCCGGCCTGGCCGCCCGGGGCACGGGAGTCCAGCATCAGCGTGGACAGGCCCTCGGAGGCCGCGTAGACACCGGCCGCCAGGCCCGCCGGGCCCGCGCCGACGATGACGCACTCGTAGTGCGGGCGCGAGGCGGTGGTGGCCAGTCCGAGGTGCCGGGCGAGCTGCGTGTCGGTCGGTGCCGTGAGCACCGCGCCGTCCGGGAAGCGGACCAGCGGCAGGGCGCCGTCCGGCTGGGCGGCGATCAGGGTCAGCGCCTCGGGGTCCCGTTCGACGTTGAGGAAGCGGAACGGCTGGCCGTTGCGGGTGAAGAAGTCCCGTACGGCGTGGGTGCCCGGGGAGACCAGGTGACCGGCGACGATGATCCCGTCGTAGGCCGGACGGTAGGTCGCCAGCCAGTCCGAGAGCAGGTCGTCCAGGACGGGGAAGAGCCGCTCGTGCGGCGGGTCCCACGGCTTGAGCAGGTAGTAGTCCAGCCGGACCCGGTTGATCGCGGTGATCGCCGCGTCGGTCTCGGCGTACGCGGTCAGCAGCACCCGGCGGGCGTCGGGGAAGCGGCTGACCGCCTCCAGCAGGAACTCGACGCCGGTCACGTCCGGCATGCGCTGGTCCACGAGGAACAGCGCCGGGTCATGGCCCCGCTCGTCGAGGGAGTCGAGGATCTTCAGGGCGTCGGCGGCCGAGGAGGCGCCGAGCACCCGGTAGCGGTCGCCGTAGGCGCTGCGCAGGTCGCGGCGTACGGCGCGCAGCACCTGCGGGTCGTCGTCGACCGCCAGTATCACCGGCTTACGGCTCTCCGCGCGCTCGGCGGTGGCGGCCGGCGACGGGGCGGGCGCGGGGGAGCTCTCCCGGGCCGCACTCATGCCGGGTCCAGCATCAGCTGGTCGGCGTAGCACCAGGCCCAGTCCTCGTTCGGCTCGTGGGAGGCCGCGATCGGGTGCTCGGTGGTCCGGTAGTGCCGGGTGGCGTGACGGTTCTTCGACGAGTCGCAGCACCCGACGTGTCCGCAGCTCAGGCACAGCCTCAGGTGCACCCACGTGTCGCCGGCGAGGAGGCACTCCTCACAGCCCACCGCGGTGGGCTTCACCGGACGTATCTGATCGATGTGTGTGCACAACAGGTCCATGGTCATCGTCGCCGTCCCTCTCCTGGTGCTCATGCTCGTTACAGCAACACGGCCCGCGCGCCCGCCATTCACGGCGCGTCCAGACCTTAGGGCGGGCCCGGCGGAATGGTTCACCGATTCGGCCGAAGTCACGTAGTCCTGCGGCTACTTCATGACGTCGGCGGACGACTTCCTGAGGTGCCCCGGCCGGCTGTACCGCTACCTCACGAAGTCGCATGCCAGCGCTTTGACGAAGGCTCGGGGCCCGGCCAGTGTGGGGGACGCCAACGACAACAGGCGGCGCCTGGAGGAATACGTGAGCAGAAAGATTCTGGTCATTGTCTCCGAACACGGTTACTGGGCCGAAGAACTGATAGGACCCATCTCGAAGTTCGATGAGCGGGGCTACGAGGTCATATTCGCCACGCCGACCGGGAAGCGTGCGCACGCTCTTCCGCCGAGCCTCGACGCGAACTACGTCGACCCCCCGCTCGGACGCTCGGTGACCACCGAGGAGAACGCCCGGCTGGGGCGGGAGTTCGAGCGGTCGAGCCGACTGGACTCCCCCCTCGACATCGAGGCCTGGGTGCCCGAGCGCCCGTACACGAGTGATACGGCCTACCTGCCCAAGCTGGAGCAGTACCACCGTGACCTCGATAAACTCGACGCCGACATCGCCGGATACGACGCGATCCTCATCGTCGGGGGCAGCGGACCGATCGCCGACCTCGCCAACAACGAGCGCGTGCACGCCCTGATCCTGGCCTTCCGGAAGGCCGGCAAGGTCGTGGCCGCCGAGTGCTACGGAGTCGCCTGCCTGGCCTTCGCCCGGGACTGGGACGACCGCAAGAGCATCATCTGGGGCAAGCACGTGACCGGCCACTGCAAGGAGTACGACTACAAGGACGGCACCGGGTTCCTCGGTACCGACTTCAACATGGGGCCGCCGCCGTACCCGCTGGAGTACATCCTGCGCGACGCGACGGGACCGCGCGGCGCGTACCACGGGAACTTCGGCAAGCCGGTCTCGGTGATCGTGGACTTCCCCTTCGTCACCGGACGTTCCACCCCCGATTCCTATCTGACGGGGCAGAAGATCGTGGAGGTCCTGGAGGACGGGCTCACCCGATACGGCTGGTAATCCCGGCAACCGCAGGGAATTCGGATGGTCGAGGGGGAATTCATGGAAGCCACTCCCGGACGGGAAAGGCTGATCGAGCAGTTCAAGGCCGACGGCCTGAAGGTGATGTTCGGAAATCCGGGGACGGTGGAACAGGGATTCCTCGACGCGGTGGACGCGGCGGACGACTTCCGCTACGTCCTCGCCCTCCAGGAGACCGTGGCCGCCGGCATCGCCGACGGGTACGCCCGCGCGACCGGCGGCGCGGCCCTGCTCCAGCTGCACTCCGGGGTGGGCCTCGGCAACGGCATCGGGATGCTCTACCAGTCGCTGCGCGGCCACACCCCGCTCGTCGTCGTCGCCGGCGACGCCGGGGTGCGCTACGACGCCATGGACGCGCAGATGGCGTCCGACCTGGTGGCGATGGCCAGGCCGGTGACCAAGTACGCGACCCGCGTCACCGATCCGCGCTCGGTGCTCCGCACCGTCCGGAGGGCCGTGAAGATCGCGCTCACCCCGCCCCGCGGGCCCGTGTTCGTGGCGCTGCCGATGGACGTGCTGGACGAGCTCAACTCCGAGCCCGTCCTGCCGGCCACGGTCCCGCTCACGGACGTGGCGCCCTCGCCGGCGTCGGTCGGCCGGGCGGCCGAGCTGCTCGCCTCCGCCGAGCGGCCGGTCGTGCTGGTCGGGGACGGGGTGGCGCTCTCCGGGGCGCAGCGCGAGCTCGCCGCCGTCGCCGAGCTGCTGGGCGCCGACGTGTACGAGGTCGACTCCTCCGAGGTGAACATCGCGGCCTCGCACCCGCTGCGGCGCGGCCAGACCGGGCACATGTTCGGCCCGCACAGCAAGGAGCTGGTCGCGGACGCCGACGGGGTGCTGATCGTCGGCACCTATGTCTTCCCGGAGGTGTTCCCCGAGCTGGAGAGCCCCTTCCGGGCCGGCGCGAAGGTCGTCCACATCGACCTCAACGCCTATGAGATCGCCAAGAACCACCCGGTCGACCTGGGCCTCGCCGCGGACCCCCGGCAGGCGCTGCGGGCGCTGGCCGGCGTACTGGAGCGGCAGCTGACGCCCCAGCGGCGGGCCGCCGCGGCCGCCCGGCTCGATGTACGGACCCGGGAACGGTCCCGGGGGGCGGGCGCGGCCACCCAGGACGACGGCACGCCGATGGCCGTCTTCCTGCGGACCCTGGCCGAGCGCACCGGCGGGGACCTGATCGTCTTCGACGAGGCGCTGACGACCTCGCCGCTCGTCACCCGCTACCTGCCGGCGGAACGCCCCGGTGACTACCACCTCACCCGGGGCGGATCGCTGGGCGTGGGCTTCCCGGGGGCCGTCGGCGCCAAGCTGGCCCGCCCGGACCGGCTCGTCGTGGGCTTCGCCGGCGACGGCGGTTCCATGTACACCTACCAGGCGCTGTGGACCGCGGCCCGGCACGGCATCGACGCCAAGTTCGTCGTCTGCAACAACCGCAAGTACCGGCTGCTGGACGACAACATCGCCCAGTACTGGCGGGAGCGGGACATCCCGGAGCACGGCTTCCCGAACTCCTTCGACCTCTCGCACCCCGAGATCGACTTCGCGGGGCTGGCGCGCTCGCTGGGCGCCGGCGGGATGCGGGTGGAGAAGCCGGACGAGGCGGTCGCCGCGGTGGGCCGGATGCTGTCCCACCCCGGACCGTTCCTCGTCGACGTGCAGATCTGACCGCGGAGCCCACCGCAGTCCGACCGACCCGACCAGTCATCCAGCACGGAAACGGAAGCAGGAGGAGACCGCATGCCCGCCGAGCGGCAGCTGACCGAGGACGCGATCCGCAGTTTCGCCGAGCACTGGTACGTGGCGCTGGACCAGCACGCGGCTCCGGCCGACGTGCTCGCCCTGATCACCGAGGACCTGGAGTTCAAGGTCCCCGAGGACACCTTCCTCGGACACGAGGGATTCGGCCGCTGGTACGAGGCCGTCACCCACCGCTTCTTCGACGAGGTGCACACGGTCACGAAGGTGGAACCGGTCATCGAGGGCGACCGGGCGGTGGTCCGGGTCCTCGTCAACTGGCAGGCCAAGATCTGGGACCCGCCGGCCGCCCGCAGCCAGTGGCTGGGCTTCGACGCCGACCAGACCTGGACCGTGGTCGCCGGCCCCGATGGACCGCTGATCAAGCAGTACACCGTCAACGACCTGGCTCCGATGCCCGGCTCCGGCTCCCTGTGACCGCGGTGAAGGAGGACCGACGATGACCGAAGTGACACCCGAGCGGGTCCGGGAGGCCTACGCCGCCCTCGGCTCCGGCGACCGGGAGCGGATCCTGCAGTACTACTCCGAGGACCTGCGCTGGCTGGTGCCGGGCAACCACCCCCTGGCCGGCTGGTACGAGAGCCTGGACGCCTTCCTGGAGCTGATGGGGCAGACCCACAAGCTCACGGGGGGCACCTTCCGGATGGACCTGGAGGCGGTGCTGGTCGGCCCGGACTGCTCGGCCGACGTGTGCCGCAACGTCGCCCTGCGGGCCGGCGCGGCCGAGGCGAGCGGGTCCCCGTACGAGCGGATGGACTACCCGGTCTTCCATTTCATGCGGTGGGCCGACGGCCGGATCGTCGAGGGCCGCGACGGGCTCTTCGGGGACTCGGCGACCGCCTTCAGCCAGTTCTGGGCGCCGTTCGCGCCGGACGGAACCCGCAGAGACCGATAGGGGGATGAGCGCGATGGACGCACGACAGATCCTGCAGAAGTACTACGAGTACGCCAATGCCGGGGACTGGGACCGCTGGTGCGACCTGTTCGCCGACGACCAGGTCATGGACGAGCAGCTCGCCGGCCACATCGAGGGCCTGGAGGTGCTCCGCTCGATGATGAAGGGCATGGGGACGATGTACCGGGTGTTCCGCAACGAGCCCGTGCACTTCCTCGTCGACGGCGAGAAGGCCGCGGCCGTCTCCCACCTGACCGCGGTCAGCGCCTCCGGAGAGCCCATCGAGGCCGAGGTCATGAACTTCTTCCGGATCGTGGACGGAAAGATCGCCTACATGGCGAACTACCACGACACGGTTCCCTTCCAGGCCCTGAGCCAGGACTGAGGCGGGAGGCGTGAGCGTGGAAGAGTACGACTACGTCGTCGTGGGATCGGGCACCGCGGGCAGCGTGCTGGCCAACCGGCTCTCCGAGGACCCGGACGTCTCCGTCCTCGTCCTGGAGGCGGGCGGCTCCCGGATCCCGCCCGAGGTCGACGACCCGTCCTCCTGGTACAAGCTCCTCGGCGGGCCCGTGGACTGGGGCTACACCAGCACGCCGCAGCCCGGGCTCGACGGCCGCCGTACCTACGAGCCGCGCGGCAAGGCCCCCGGCGGCAGCAGCAACCTCTACATCATGATGCACATCCGCGGCCACGCCTCGGACTTCGACAACTGGGCCTACCAGGGTGCGGCCGGCTGGGCCCACGAGGACGTGCTGCCGTACTTCGCCCTGCTGGAGGGCCAGGAGGACGCCACCGCCGCGACCACCGGGACCCGCGGCCCGCAGCGGATCACCAACGCCGGGCTGCACGGCCCCAACCCGGTCTCCCGCGCCTTCATCGACGCGGCCGTCGAGCTCGGCCACGAGGAGATCGCCGACTTCAACACCGACGGGCCCCGGCGCGGGCTCTTCGGCACCGGCTGGCACCACATCGACGTGGCCGACGGGCGCCGCCAGGGCACCCTGGCGGCCTATCTGGAGCCCGCCCTCGACCGGCCGAACCTGACCCTGCGCACCAACGCGCAGAGCACCCGGCTCCTCGTCGACGGCGACACCTGCACGGGCGTCGAGTACGTGCAGCTCCAGGCGCCCGCGGAGTTCCCCGGTCGGACCGTCCGGGACGGCCACAGCAGTCCCGCCGCGCCCGGGCCGCACACCGTACGGGCCCGGCGCGAGGTGGTCGTGGCCGCCGGGGCGATCGAGTCGCCGAAGCTGCTGCTGCTCTCCGGCATCGGCCACCCCGAGCAGCTGCGCGAGCACGGCATCGAGGTCACCGCGGCCCTGCCCGGGGTCGGCGAGAACTTCCACAACCACGTCCTGACCGGTCTGATGGCCGAGGTCACCCAGGAACTCCCGCCGCCGGCGCAGAACCTGTCGGAGAGCGCTCTGTTCCTGTCCTCGCAGCCGGGACTGCCCGCCCCCGACCTGCAGATCGCCTTCGTCCACGTGCCGTTCGACGTGATCGTCGGCAGGGACCACCCGAACACGGTGAGCATCCTGCCCGGGGTGGTGCGCCCGGTCTCGCGCGGCTGGATCAGGCTGGCGAGCGCCGACCCACTGGCCCACCCGCTGATCAACCCGAACTACCTGGGCGACCGGTGGGACCTGGAGCGCATGGTGCAGGGCGTCAAGATCGCCCGGGAGATCTTCGCGACCTCGGCCTTCTCGCCCTGGTACAAGCAGGAGCTGCAGCCCGGCCCCGGCCACGTCAGCGACGACGACCTGCGGACCTTCGTGAAGCAGAAGTCGGAGAGCTACCACCACCAGTCCGGCTCCTGCCGCATGGGCATCGACGACCTCGCCGTCGTCGATCCGCAGCTGCGGGTGCACGGCGTGCGCAACCTGCGCGTCGTGGACGCCAGCGTGATGCCCGCCGTCCCGTCGGGCAACTGCCACGCCGCCATCGCGATGATCGCCGAGCGCGCGGCGGACTTCCTGAGGGGGACCTCCCGTGCCTGATGCCGTCCTGCGCGAGGGTGCCCTGTCCGGGACCCGGATCGCGGTCCTGGTCGAGAGCGACTACTACGAGCCCGAGATCTTCTACTACCAGCACCGGTTCGCCGAGGAGGGCGCCGAGGTCGACTTCCTGACCCGGCTGTGGGGCAACGACTCCATCACCTTCATCGGGCACGAGTACCGGGCCCCGTTCACCGTCGACCGGTCCCTGGAGGGACTGAGCGACGAGGAGCTGCGCCGGTACGCGGCGGTCATCGTGCCCTCGGGCATGGTGGCCGACCGGCTGCGCTACACCGAGGACGTCGACGTCCTCGCCCCGGCGACCGAGCTGCTGCGCCGGGCGTTCGAGGAGCCGACGATCCTCAAGGGGATCATCTGCCACGGCATGTGGCTGGCTTCCTCCATCCCCGGGAAGATCCGCGGCCGCAAGGTGGTCTGCCACAACAACCTGATCGGCGACGTCCGCAACATGGGCGGGGAGTACGTCGATGAGGACGTCGTGGTCGACGGCGACCTGGTCACCGGCCGCACCGGGGCCCACCACCACCTGTTCGCCCGCCGGCTCATCGAGCTGATCGCGGCCGGCCGGGGCCGGGGGGCCGTCCCCCGGCCACCGCTGGGGGGTGCCTCCTGATGCCGGGGGCCGCGGACCGGCCGATGGTGTGGTCGCACGTGGGCCTGAACTGCGTGGACCAGAAGACCACCGAGGACTTCTACACCCGGTACTTCGGCTTCTCCCGGGCCCGGGTGGTCGACCTCGGGGAGTCGCAGATCGTGTTCCTGCGCAAGGGCGACGCGTACCTGGAGCTCTTCGCAGCGGATGCCGGGCCGGACCGCACGGCCCCGGGGGTCCCCCCGGCCGCAGCCGGCGGAGACGGGCCGCAGGCCCCGGGCCGGATGCGCCACCTGGCGTTCCAGACCGACAGCGTGGACGCGTTCCTGGCCGATCTGGGCGACGCGGCGGAAGTGACCCTGGGCCCGCTGGACTTCGACGACTTCATCTGCGGCTGGCGGACCGTGTGGGTCCGCGACCCCGACGGGGTGATCGTCGAAGTGAGCCAGGGATACGAGGACGACAGCACTCACGACAAGGACGGTGCATGACATGGCGGACGCCGTGAGCTTCTCCTTCTCCGACACCATCGCGGGCTACGTCGTCCGCTTCGACTCCGGTACGCGCGTGCTGCGGCTGAAGACCTCGGACGGCCGCGAGTGCGACGTCTCGCTGGCCGGCGGCCCCAGCGCCGAGCTGGTCCGCAACCTGGACGAGCCCTACATCGACGCCTCCGGGCACATCGACGAGATGCTCTCGCCGGGCCGGTTCCTCTTCGTCTACGGCGTCCACTACCCCGAGCACGGCGGCCGCTTCGACGCCAAGCGCCTGGTGTTCCTGGGCCGCAGCGCCGAGGACTACCGGTTCGAGGAGGGCAGCTGGTGGATCAAGCAGATCGAGTCGCTGGCCGACTTCTACCGGCGGGCGCAGTTCGGCGACGGACCGGTGGACTTCACCGACTACCGCACCGAGATCCGGCTCGGCGGTGACAAGACCGCCAGCCACGTCCAGGAGACCGACACGATCTCCCGGCTGGTGTACGGCATGGCCTCGGCCTACCTGCTGACCGGCAAGGACGAGTACCTGGAGGTCGCCGAGCGCGGCACCGAGTACCTGCGCAAGCACATGCGGGTCGTGGACAGCGAGGAGGACGTGGTCTTCTGGTACCACGGCATCAGCGTCGACGGGGACAGCGAGCGCAAGCTGTTCACCTCGGAGTTCTCCGACGACTACGACGCGATCCCGATGTACGAGCAGATCTACGCGTTGGCCGGCCCCATCCAGACCTACCGGGTCACCGGCGACGTCCGGATCAAGAACGACGCGGACGCCACGATCCGGCTGTTCGACAAGTTCTTCTTCGACCCGGAGCAGGGCGGCTACTACTCCCACATCGACCCGATCCTCTTCAGCGCGGACCACGAGTCCCTGGGCGAGAACGCCGAGCGCAAGAACTGGAACTCGGTCGGAGACCACGCCCCGGCCTACCTGATCAACCTGTACCTGGCGACGGGCGAGCAGAAGTACGCCGACTTCCTCGAGTACACCTTCGACACGATCGCGGACAAGTTCCCGGACTACAAGAACAGCCCCTTCGTCCAGGAGCGCTTCTTCCGCGACTGGTCCCACGACAAGGCGCACAGCTGGCAGCAGGACCGCGCGGTCGTCGGCCACAACCTGAAGATCGCCTGGAACCTGATGCGGATGAACTCGCTGAAGGCCAAGCCGGCCTACGAGGAGCTCGCCAGGAAGATCGGCGAGATCATGCCGGCCGTCGGCAGCGACGTGCAGCGCGGCGGCTGGTACGACGTCGTGGAGCGGGTGAAGGAGGGTGACCAGGAGACGTATCGTTTCGCCTGGCACGACCGCAAGGCCTGGTGGCAGCAGGAGCAGGCGATCCTCGCCTACCTCATCCTGAACGGCACGGTCGGTGGCGAGGCGAACCTGCGCGAGGCCCGGCAGGCCCAGGCCTTCTACAACACCTTCTTCCTCGACCACGACGAGGGCGCCGTCTATTTCAACGTGCTCGCCAGCGGCACGCCGTACCTGCTCGGCACCGAGCGGCTCAAGGGCAGCCACTCGATGTCCATGTACCACTCGGCGGAGCTCTGCTACCTCGCCGCCGTCTACAACAACCTGCTCGTCAACGGCCGGGAGATGGACTTCCACTTCCAGCCCGACCCGACCGGCCTGCCCGGCCGCGTCCTGCGCGTCTCGCCCGACCTGCTGCCCGCCGGCTCGGTGCGGATCGCGTCCGTGGAGATCGACGAGAAGCCCTACACCGACTTCGACGCGGAGGCGCTCACCGTGCGCCTCCCCGACGTCCAGAGCCGGGTCAAGGTCAAGGTCCGGCTGCGGCCGACGGCCGCGAAGTAGCGCTCAACGGGGGGCGCCCCAACCAGAGGGGAAGGCAATGACTCTCAACGTCAAGGAACGCCGGAACAAGACGGGCACCGTGCTCGTCGCCACCGGCGAGATCAACAGCGAGACCTCCGGCACGCTGCTGGAGTCCCTGCTGCCGCTGGTCCGCGAGGGCAAGCCGCTGCGGATCGACCTCACGGCGGTGACCTACGTCTCCAGCGCCGGCCTGCGCACCCTGCTCGTCGTCTACCGCGAGGCCCAGCACGCCGGCGTGGCCGTCACCCTCTACGGGGTGAGCGAGGAAGTCCGGTTCGTCATGTCGGCCACCGGCTTCCTCGACTTCTTCGAGACCGGCGAGGCCGCCGCGGCGGCCGCCAAGGCCAAGGCCGCGCGATGAGCGAGACCCGCTCCGAGCAGGTGCTGCGCGTCGACGCGTACCCGACCCACGAGGTGGGCGGGTACCGCGTCCGCGCGGGCAAACCGTTCCCCTTCGGGGCCAACGTGGTCCCCGGCGGGGTGAGCTTCTCCGTCTTCTCCGACCAGGCCACCTCCATGACCCTGGTCGTCTACAAGCGCGGAGAGCCCGAGCCGATGGCCGAACTGGAGTTCCCCGAGGAATTCCGCACCGGCAGCGTGTTCGCCATGACCGTCTTCGGCCTCGACCACGAGAACATCGAGTACGGGTACCGGGCCGACGGCCCCTACGACCCGGTCACCGGCCACCGCTTCGACGCCCGCCAGGTCCTCTCCGACCCCTACGCCCGGCTGATCGCGGGCCGTGACGTGTGGGGCGTGGAGCCGGACCGCAGCCGTGGCTACCAGTACCGCTCCCGCGTCTGCCTCCAGGACTTCGACTGGGGCGACGACACCCCGCTGGGCATCCCCGCCGAGGACCTGGTCGTCTACGAGGCCCACGTCCGCGGCTTCACCCGGCACCCCAACTCGGGGGTCACCGCGCCGGGTACGTTCGCGGGGCTGCGCGAGAAGATCCCGTACCTGAAGGAACTCGGGGTCAACTGCATCGAGCTGTTGCCGGTGTTCGAGTTCGACGAGAGCGACAATCCGCGCTCCAACCCGGAGACGGGCGAGAAGCTCTTCGACTACTGGGGCTACAACACCGTCTCCTTCTTCGCGCCCAAGGCCGGATACGCGGCCACCGGACGCTACGGGATGCAGGGCGACGAGTTCCGCACGCTGATCAAGGACCTGCACGCGGCCGGTATCGAGGTCATCCTCGACGTCGTCTTCAACCACACCGCCGAGGGCAACGAGCAAGGGCCGACGATCTCCTTCAAGGGGCTCGACAACGCCACCTACTACATGCTCACGCCCGAGGGGTACTACTTCAACTTCAGCGGCACCGGCAACACGGTCAACTGCAACCACCCCGTCGTGCGCAACTTCGTCCTCGACTGCCTGCGCCACTGGGTAGCCGACTACCACATCGACGGATTCCGCTTCGACCTCGCCGCCATCCTGGGCCGGTCCCTGGACGGCACCCCGCTGCCCAACCCGCCGCTCCTGGAGCTGCTCGCCTACGACCCGGTGCTCCGGCACACCAAGCTCATCGCCGAGGCCTGGGACGCCGGCGGCCTCTACGAGGTCGGCAACTTCCCGGCGTACGGCCGCTGGGCGGAGTGGAACGGCAAGTACCGCGACACCGTGCGCCGCTTCCTCAAGGGCGACCCCGGGGTCACCGGCGAACTGGCCACCCGCATCGCCGGCTCACCCGACCTCTACTCCAGCCGCGGCACCGCCGCCTCCGTCAACTTCCTGACCGCACACGACGGCTTCTCCCTCGCCGACCTGGTCTCCTACAACGACAAGCACAACGAGGCCAACGGCGAGGGCAACAACGACGGCGCCAACGACAACAACAGCTGGAACTGCGGCGCCGAGGGCCCCACCGACGACCCGCAGATCAACGCCCTGCGCACCCGGCAGATGAAGAACGCCCTCGCCATCCTCCTCACCAGCCAGGGCATCCCGATGCTGCTCTCCGGCGACGAGGTCGGCAGGACCCAGCAGGGCAACAACAACACCTACTGCCAGGACAACGAACTGTCCTGGTTCGACTGGGACCAGGTCGACGACAACGCCGAACTGCTCCGCTTCACCCGCGAGATGATCGCCTTCCGCAAGCGCCACCGCGAGCTCCGCTCCACCTGCCACCCCACCGGACGGGTCCGGGACACCCTCGGCCTGCCGGACATCAGCTGGCACGGCGAGCGGGCCTGGCAGCCCGACTGGTCGGCGGACAGCCGGCTGGTGGCGGTCGCCCGCTGCGGCGCCGGCGACGACGACGTGGTCTACGTGGCCATGAACTCGCACTGGGAGCCGCACGACCTGGAGCTGCCCGCCCTGCCCGGCGGACGCAGCTGGCACCTGTTCGCCGACACCGGGGCCGAAGCACCGCACGACATCCGCACCCCCGGGACCGAGCCGGAGCTGGACAACGCCGGCAAGTACCTGATCGGCCCGCGGTCGGTGGTGATCCTGGTGGGCCGTACGAACGACCCCGACGAATCCGACACGCCCTGACCGAAGGAGACCAGACATGCCGCTTTCCGTGTCCCTGAGCATCGAGGGCGACACCACCGTGATCGAACTGTCGGGCGAGCTGGACGCCAAGACCGCGCCGGACTTCCACCGGACGATCGAGAAGGCCGCCGGACACGGCACCACCACGGTCGAGATCAGGATGGCCGGCGTCGGCTACATGGCCAGCGCCGGACTGCGCTCCCTGGTCTTCGCCCAGCAGAAGGTCGCCGACGACGTCACCATCAAGGTGGTCGGTGCCATCGAGCCCGTCTCCCGGACCATCCGGACGGCAGGCCTCGACCGCAGCATCGTCCTCTCCGATGAGTGACGACCGTGAGTGACATGGTCGAGCTGGCGAGGACGCCCGCGGTCCTGGAAGTGCCCGCGACGGTGGGGGCACTGGGCGACGTCGCCGCGTTCGTCCTGCGGCTGGCCGGCCGGGCCGGGCTCGGCAAACGAGCCTCCTACCGGCTCCGGCTGGCCGTCGACGAACTGGCCACGAACATCGTGATGCACGGGTACCGGGGCGGCGACGGACGGATCACCGTCCGCGGCCGCTCCGGTCCGGGCGGGGTGCAGATCACCCTTGAGGACTGCGCCCCGGCCTTCGATCCCGTCGAAGGCCGTCTGCCGCCGTGCCCCGGGGTACCCCCGCAGGACCGGCGGATCGGCGGCCTCGGCATCCACCTCGCCCTGACCAGCGTGGACGAGTTCGCCTACACCTACCGGGACGGCCGCAACATCAGCACGCTGACTGTGAAGGCTGAGGGGACGCATCCATGCCCTCCACGACCGTGATCATCCTCGACGCGCACCCGGCACCGCCGCCCGAACTGCTCGACGCCCTGCGGACGATGGACGCCCGCCTCGTCACCCGCACGCTGACGGAGCTGCGCGAAGGCCCGCTGGAGCTGCTGCCCGTCGCGGACGTGCTGCTCGCCCCGGCGGAGTCCGACGGGGACGCCGTACGGATGGCCGTACGCCGGCTGCGCCGCTGGGCCGGGGCTCCCATCGTGGTCGTCTGGACCGTGACGGAGTTCGCCGCCCTGGAGGAGCACGTCCGGATCGGGCACGACTACCTCGTACCACCCTTCCTGCCCGCCCTCGTCGGGGCCCGGCTGCACAGCTGCTCGGAGCGCGCCGGACTCGGCCGCACCCTGCGCGAGGCCGACGCCCGCGCCGAACTCATGGGCTACGAGAAGGAACTGGAGATCGGCCGGGAGATCCAGGCAGGATTCCTGCCCGAATCCCTGCCCGTCCCCGACGGCTGGGAGATCGACGTCCGCTTCCGGCCCGCCCGGCAGGTCGCCGGGGACTTCTACGACGTCTTCGAGATCTCCCGCGGCCGCCGGCTGGCCTTCGTCGTCGCCGACGTCTGCGACAAGGGGGTCGGAGCCGCGCTCTTCATGGCGCTCATCCGCTCCCTGCTCCGCCACACCGCGCAGAACAGCGGACTCCAGCACCTGGTCGCCGCGGGCCGGGCCGGCGGCAGCCGGCGGATCCCGGTCGTCGGCGCCACACCACTGCTCAACGCGGTCACGGCCACCAACGGCTACCTCACCAGCAACCACCTGAGGCAGGGCTACTTCGCGACCCTGTTCTTCGGAGTGCTGGACCCGCTCACCGGAAGCCTCGTCTACATCAACGGCGGCCACAACCCGCCCCTGCTGCGGCCCGCGGACGGCAGCCCGCCCGCCGCCCTGGACATCACCGGGCCGGCCGTCGGGGTCCTGCCCGACTGCGTCTACACGCTCGGCTACGCCCAGTTGGATCCGGGCGACACCCTGTTCGTGTTCACCGACGGAGTGCCCGAGGCCCGCTGCCCGAACGGCAGCTTCCTCGGCGACGAACGCATGCTGCAACTGCTCGCCGGGCCACTGGCGAGCGGCAAGGACCTCGTCGACCGGATGGACCTGGCGGTGCGCGAGCACACCGGCACCGCCGAGCAGCACGACGATGTCACCATGCTCGCCCTGCACCGGCCGCGTACGGCGCGGGGGCCGTACGCGGACGGGCCCGGGCATCGGGTGGTGGCCTAGAGATGGCCCGCACGATCGTGGTGCACTCGCATCGCGGCGGCACCGGGAAGTCCTCGGTCCTGGCCAACCTCGCGCTGCTCCTCGCGGCCGGGGGACGCCGGGTGGGGGTGGTGGACACCGACATCCAGTCACCCACTCTGGACCTGCTGTTCCGGCTCGGCCCCGGACCCTCCCTGGCCGACTACCTCCTCGGCCGCTGCGAGATCGAGGCCGCCGCCCAACCGGCCGGCGTGCCAGGGTTGTACGTCGTACCGGCCCGGACCGGGACGGCGGCCCTGCGGGAACTCATGGCCGGCGGCTACGACGTGGGCCTGCTGCCGGAGGGCTTCGACCGGCTGGCCGAGCACTACGCGCTGGACGTGCTGCTGCTCGACACCCACGCCGGGCTCAACAACGAGTCGGTGACGGCGATGGCGAGCGCCGACGTGTTGATCATCATGGCGCGGGCCGACCGGATCGACCTCTCCGGGGTCGAGGAGACCATCGCCCTCGCCGGGCGCCTGGCCTGCCGCAGGGCCCTGGTGCTGAGCATGGCACCCGCCGGCATCGACCGGGACTCCGCCCGGCGGCGCTCCGAGGAGGTCTACGGTGCGCCCGTGGCCGGGATTCTTCCCTATTCGCCGGAAATGGCCTCCCTGTACGGGGAGCGCATATTCGCAGAAGCCCACCCCGACCACCCCCTGGTCGGTGAATTCCGCACCATCATCTCGGCGTTGGACGCACGTGACGAAGTATCGCGGGCCTGACGTCGCCCCCTTACGCCCCCTGCGGGGGGCGTGTTGAATCGGCAGCGAATCCAGAACAAGGAGAGAATCATGAAGATTCTCGTCGTCATGACGGCCAAGGCGACCCTGCACCTGCTGGACGGCGAACAGCATCCCTCGGGATTCTGGGCAGAGGAATTTGTCGTTCCCTTTTCACTCTTCAAGGCGGCCGGCCACGACGTGGACGTGGCGACGATCGGGGGTCGCGCTCCTACGGTCGACCAGACGAGCATCGACCCGCAGTTCCTCCAGTGGGTCCGCCCCCAGGGTTCCCCCGACGAGGACGCGGCCAACGCCGCCGAGTACGTCCGCGTCATCGAGAACACCCCCCAGCTGCGAGCCCCGCTGGCGCTGGAGTCCCTCACCGAGAAGGACGTCGCCGACTACGACGGCGTCTACGTCAGCGGCGGCCACGGTGCGATCGGCGACCTGCCCAAGTCCGACGAACTCGCTCAGATCCTGCGCTGGGTCATCGCCCAGGACAAGCCCCTCGCGACCGTCTGCCACGGCCACACCTCGCTCCTCGCGCTGCGCGACGGCGAAGGCCGCTGGCCGTTCGAGGGCTACCGGATGACGGCCTTCTCGCACGACGAGGAACTCGTCACCAACATGGCCGGCCGGCTCCCGCTGATCCTGGAGGTCGAGCTGACCCGACTCGGCGCCCGCTACGAGAAGGCGGACGCGATCTGGGACTCGCACGTGGTCGTCGACCGCAAGCTGACGACCGGCCAGAACCCGTACTCCTCCAAGGCCCTCGCGGAGACGTTCTTAAGCCAGCTCGCGAAGGGCTAGGAGGTGTCCGGCGGATCAGGGCCGGGCCCGGATCCGCCGGACACACCCTCCCCCGCCCCGCATCCGACACCGGAAGGCAGCCATGACCAAGCGTGAGCTGAGCGGCCCGCCCCTCGCCAACCCCGGGAAGCTCTTCATCGGCGGCACGTGGGTACCGGCCCGGGACGGCCGGACCGAGCCGGACGTCAGCCCCGTCGACGGACAGGAGATCGTGCCCGTCGCGCAGGCCGCCGCGGCCGACGCCGACGCAGCCGTCGCCGCCGCCCGCACGGCGTACGAGGAAGGTCCGTGGAGCAGACTGTCCGCCCAGGAGCGGGCACTGCGGCTGAACCGGGTCGGTGAGCTCATCGAGCGCGACCTGGAGGAGATCGCCCTGCTGGAGACCATGGACATGGGCAAGCCGTTCGCCTTCTCCAGCACGGTCGACGCCCCCATGGCCGCCCAGCTCATGCACTACTACGCCGGGGCGGTGACCCGCGTCGACGGCTCCTCGCGCGCCCCGGCCGGCGGTCAGCTCGCCTACACGCTGCGCGAACCGCTCGGTGTGGTCTGCGCGATCACCCCGTTCAACTTTCCGCTGCTGCTGTCGATGACGAAGATCGCGCCGGCACTGGCGGCGGGCAACACGGTCGTCCACAAGCCCTCCCCGGCCACCCCCCTCACCGCGCTGAAGATCGCCGAGCTCTTCCAGGAGGCGGAGATCCCCGACGGGGTGCTGAACGTGGTCACCGGCCCCGGCGTGGAGCTGGGGGAGACGCTCACCGACCACCCCGGCATCGACAAGATCGCCTTCACCGGCTCGACCGTCGTCGGCCAGTCGATCATCCGCAGGGCGGCCGGCACCCTGAAGAAGGTCACGATGGAGCTCGGCGGCAAGTCCGCCAACATCGTCTTCGCCGACGCCGACCTCGACACCGCCGAGGAACTCGCCTTCTTCGGCATCTACTACAACAAGGGCGAGATCTGCACCGCCGGATCCCGGCTGCTGCTCCAGCGCCCCATCCACGACGAGCTGGTGGAACGCCTCGTGAGCCGGGCAGCCGCCCTCCGGCCCGGCGACCCCCGCGACCCGGCCACGCTCTTCGGCCCCCTCGCCCACCGCGGCCAGTTCGACAAGGTCAGCTCGTACATCGAGATCGGCGAGAAGGAGGGGGCGGTGCTGCGGACCGGCGGCACCGGGTGGACTCCCGAGGGCGCCTCCGCCGAGGGACTGTACTTCCTCCCGACCGTCTTCACCGGCGTCGACAACGGGATGCGCATCGCCCAGGAGGAGATCTTCGGCCCGGTCCTGTCGATCATCCCCTTCGACACGGAGGAGGACGCCGTGCGCATCGCCAACGACAGCGCGTACGGCCTGGCCGCCGGCGTCCACACCAAGGACCTGCGCCGCGCCCACCGCGTCGCCTCGCAGATCAAGGCCGGCACGGTCTGGGTCAACTGCTACAACCAGTACGACCCCGCGGTGCCCTACGGCGGCTACAAGGCCTCCGGCTTCGGGCGCGAGTGCGGACCCGAATCCCTGGAGAGCTACACCCAGACCAAGTCGGTCTGGATCGGCATGGACTGAGAAGGCCCGACCGGACACGGACAGCACCCCTTCCCGAGGAGCGTCAATGCGGACAGGCATCATCGGCACCGGGCGGATCGGCACGGTCCTCGCGAGGATCCTCGTGGCGGCGGGCCACCACGTGGTCCTCGCCAACGCCCGTGGCCCGCAGACCCTCGGCCCGCTCGTGGCCGAGCTGGGACCGGCGGCCTCGGCGGCGCACCCCGCCGAGGCCGCCGCCCAGGCCGAACTCCTGGTGCTGATGGTGCCCTTCGAGCGGGTCCGGGGATTGCTCCCGCCGCACGTCGTGCAGGACAAGGTGCTGGTGGACGCGACGAACGCGTTCGGCGGCCCCGGCGCGCCCGCCGACCTCGGTGGGCGCGGCTCCAGCGACCTGGTCGCCGAGTGGTACCCGGCGGCCCAGGTCGTGAAATCGCTGAACACCATGCATTTCGAAACCCTCGCCGTCGCGGGAACCGCACCCGGAGAGCGCCTGGCGCATTTCACCGCCGGCGACGACAAGAAGGCGAAGGAAATCGTCGCGGGAATCATCACGGATCTCGGATTCGCGCCCGTCGACACCGGTCCGCTGCACTCCGGGGGAATTCTCCAGCAGCCCGGCGGGCCCCTCTTCAACCGGCCGCTCACGGAAGCGCAGGCGCTGGCATGGACATCACACTGAACGTGAACGGAAGACCCGAGCAGTTCTCGGCGCAGCCGAACGAACTGCTCGTGGAAAGGCTCCGCGACGGCCTCGGCCTGACCGGCACCAAGGTCGGCTGCGACACCGGCCAGTGCGGCTCCTGCGTGGTCCGCCTCGACGGCCGGTCCGTCAAGAGCTGCCTGGTCCTCACCGCCTCCGCCGCCGGCGGCGAGGTCGCCACCATCGAAGGCGTCACCGCCCGGGGCGGGGAACTGTCCGGACTGCAGGAGGCCCTGCGCCAGGAGCACGGCACCCAGTGCGGCTTCTGCACCCCCGGAATGGTCATGGCGCTCGGCGAGCTCGTGGACGCCACCGCCGACGGCCCGGCCCCCACCGAGCCCGAGATCCGCGAGTGGCTCACCGGCAACCTGTGCCGCTGCACCGGCTACCACAGCGTCGTACGAGGGGTGCAGCGCGCCTGCGCCGCCTCCCGCGACGAGGTGCCCGCCGGCTCCGCCGCATCCACCGCAGCCGTACCGGAGGTGTGAGGGACATGACCACAGTGACGGGGGACGCCCCGGCCGGCCGGGGTGGAGTGCTCGGGCAGCCGCTGGACAGCCGCGAGGATCCGCAGCTACTGCGCGGCGAAGCCACGTACGTCGCGGACATCGACCTGCCGGGCACCGCGCACATGGCCATCCTGGGCAGTCCGGTGGCGCACGCGAAGATCCTCTCCATCGAGACCAAGGCGGCCGAGCAGCTGCCCGGCGTGCTGAAGGTGGCCACCGCGGCCGACTTCACCGACGTCATGCCGCTGCCCTGCATCTGGATCCCCGGCGGGGTCGAGAGCCACTTCCCGCCGCACCCCTACGGACTCCCCGGCGCCCGCCCGGTCCTGACCGGCGACACCGTCCGCCACGTGGGAGATCCCGTCGCCGTGGTCGTCGCCGAGACTCCGCGGCAGGCCGCCGCGGCGCTGGCCGCCATCCACGTCGAGTACGAGCCGCTGCCCGTCGTCACCCGTGCCGACGAGGCCCTGGCCGACGGCGCGCCCCAGCTCCACGAGGCCGTCCCGGGCAACCTCAACGCCTACTGGACCTGCGGCGACAAGGACCGCACCGACGCGGCCATCGCCGCCGCCGAGGTCACCGTCGAACTCGACCTGGTCAACCAGCGCACCATCAACAGTCCGATCGAGCCGCGCGGCGCGGTCGGCGACTACGACCCGGCCACCGGCGAGTACACCCTCTACGCCTCCACCCAGGGCCCGCACAACCACCGCTTCCTGCTCGCCGCCCTGGTCCTCGGCATCCCCTTCAACAAACTCCGGGTGATCGCCCCGACCGTCGGCGGCAGCTTCGGCACCAAGGGGTACCTCTACCCCGACATGCCCCTGGTGCTGCTGCTCTCCAAGGCGCTCGGCCGCCCCGTGAAATGGGTGGACACCCGCACCGGCCTGATGAGCTCCACCGTCCAGGGCCGCGACCACCGCCAGCACGTCACCCTCGCCGGCACCCGCGACGGCCGCATCACCGCCGTGCGCTGCACCAGCTACGCCAACCTCGGCGCGTACCCCTCGACGATCGGCCCCGGCGTCGCCACCGCCCTGATGGGCCGTTCCATCAGCGGGATGTACGACATCGGCGCCGCCTTCTGCGAGGTGTACGCCGCCTTCACCAACACCGTCTCCCTCGGCGCCCAGCGCGGCAGCGGACGCGCCGAGGCCGCCTTCCTCATGGAGCGGCTCGTCGACCGGTACGCCGACGAGATCGGCATGGACCCGGCGGCGGTGCGGCGCAAGAACCTGGTGCCGGAGGAGAAGTTCCCGTACGACAACGGCCTCGGCTGGACCTACGACTCCGGGAACTACCGGCTCAACTTCGACAAGGCCATCGAGCTGTCCGGATACGGCGACATGCCCGCCCGCAGGGCCGAGGCCCGTACCCGCGGCAAGCGCCTCGGCGTCGGCATCGCCACCTACGTCGCGATCTGCGGCGTCGGCCCCTCCACGCGAATGTCGCAGGAGGGCATGCTCGGCGGCACCTGGGAGAGCGCCAACATCCGCATCCACCCCACCGGCGAGGTCACCGTCACCGTCGGTTCGGCCTCCACCGGCCAGAGCCACGGGACGATTTTCGCCCAGGTCGCCGCCGACGAGCTCGGCATCGACCCCGCGACCGTCCAGGTCCACGAGGGCGACACGCAGAAGGCCCCGTACGGCCAGGGCACCTACGGCTCCCGCTCCTACAGCATGGCCGCGCCCGCGGTGGTCCTCACCGCCCGCAAGCTCAAGGCCAAACTGGTCCGGGCCGGCGCCGTCTTCCTGGGCGTGCCCGAGGACAAGGTCGTATACGAGGGCGGCGCGATCCACGAGGAGGGCAACCCGGAGAACACCAAGACCTTCGCCGAACTCGCGATGGCCATGTGGTACGGCTGGGGCCTGCCCCCGGAGATCGAGCCGGCCCTGGACGAGACCACCCACTTCGACCCGCCGGACTTCAACTACCCCTTCGGCACGCACGTCGCCGTCGTCGAGATCGACGAACTGACCGGTGAGACCGAGGTGGTCGCCTACACCGCCGTCGACGACGCCGGCAACATCGGCAACCCGAAGATCGTCCAGGGGCAGATCGAGGGCAGCATCGTCCACGGTCTCGGCCAGGCCCTCATGGAAGCCGCCGAATACGACGAGAACGGCCGGCTGATCAGCTCGGACCTCGGCCACTACGCCCTCCCGCGCGCGGCCGACGCGCCGTTCTTCGCGCTCGACAAGACCGTCACGCCCAGCCCGCACAACCCGCTCGGTGCCAAGGGCGCGGGGGAGATCGCCACCGTCCCGCCGGCGGCCGCCGTCGTCAACGCCGTCGTCGACGCCCTCCGCGACCTGGGCGTCCGCCACATCGACATGCCACTCACCCCCGAGAAGGTCTGGCGCCACCTGAGAGGGGAATCCCAGTGATCCTCACCGAGTTCGACTACGCCCGCCCCAACGGCCTCGACGAGGCACTGGCCCTGCTGTCCGACGCCCGGGGCGCCCGGGTCCTGGCCGGCGGCCAGAGCCTGCTGCCCGACCTGCGCGCCGGAGCCGACAGCGCCCGCCTGCTCGTCGACATCCGGCAGCTGGCCGAGCTGCGCGGCACCGCCCGCACCTCCGACGGACGGCAGCTGCGCATCGGGGCCCTCACCACGCTCGCCGACCTCGCCGCCGATGCGCTGGTCCTCGCCGAAGCACCGGAACTGGCCGCCGCGGCCCGTTCCAACGGCGACCCCCAGGTCCGCAACCTCGGCACCGTCGGCGGCAACCTCGTCGCCGCCGGGCGGTCCACCGACCTGCCGGTCGCCGCCATCGCCGCCGACGCCGTCGTCGAACTGGCCGGCCCCGGCGGGCGCACCACCGTCCCGGCCGAGGAATTCGCCGCCGGTACCGCGCCCGCCGGCCAGATCCTCACCGCACTGCTGGTGCCCGCAGCCGGCCCGGCCGCCGCCTTCGAGAAGTCCGCCGACCGGGCCACCCGCTACCCGGTCTGCGCCACGGCCGCACGGATCACCCCCGACGGGCCCCGCATCGCCGTCACCGCGGCCACCCCCCGGCCCCAGCGCCTGCGCGGGGTCGAAGACCGGCTGCGCGGGGGCCCGTACAGCACCGAAGCCGTCCTCGCCGCCTTCCGCGCCGAACCCCGGGAGCTGTTCGTCCCCGGGCGCGGCACCTCGGCCGAATACCTCGGCCACCTCGCGGGGGTCCTCACCGCCCGCGCGCTGCAGAGGGCCGAGCGGGCCCGCACCTGACCGGCCGACCACGGGGCCCGCCGGGCCCGACACGGGGGAGTTGAGTGAAGCAGTGGCCGATCCGTCCGAAACGACCACGGGGGCAACCGTGCACCCAGCCGCCCACGCGGCCGGCACGCCCAGAGGCTCCGGCTTCTGGGTGGTGGGTGCCGTCCTCGTCCTGCTGATGCTCTCCTCCTCCGTACCCTCCGCCCTCTACGTGCTCTACCAGCAGAAGTGGGACCTGTCCTCCGGCACGATCACGGTCGTCTTCGCCCTGTACGCCGTCACCGTGCTGACCGGGCTGCTGCTCTTCGGGTCCCTCTCCGACACCCTGGGCCGGCGCCCCGTCCTCGCCGCCGGGCTGGTCCTGGCGATCGTCTCGATGGCCTGCTTCGCCGGGGCACAAGGGCTCGGGCTGCTCCTGGTGGCCCGCGCCGTGCAGGGGCTCGCCGTGGGACTGGCCACCGGCGCGATGGGCGCGGCCCTGCTGGAACTCAGCCCGGTTGCGCGGCCCGCCCTCGGCGCCCAGGTCAACAGTGCCGGCCCGACCGTGGGCATCGGGCTCGGCGGGATCGGTGCCGGACTGCTCGTCCAGTACGCGCCCGCACCGACCGTCCTGAGCTACCTGCTGCTCATCGGGGCCTTCGCCGTGACCCTGGTGGGGGTCGTCCGCATGCGAGAGAGCGCTCCCGGCGCCGGCGGCCGACTGCGGGTGGTCCCGCACCGGATCCACGTACCGGCCGGCGCTCGGGGCCGCTTCCTGGTCCTCGTGCTGACCATCGTCGCCGTCTGGTCCGTGGGCGGCTTCTACCTCTCCCTCGGCCCGCACCTGGCCCTGTCCCTGCTCCGGTCCACGAACTACCTCGTCGGCGGGGCCACCGTCGCACTGCTCGCCGGCGCCGCCACCGCCGCCCAGCTCCTGCTCGGCCGCACCGCGGCGCTGCGCACCGCCGTGCTCGGGCTGCTCGGCCTGCTCACCGGTCTCGCGCTCGTGCTGCTTGCACTGGGCCTGGGCTCGGCTCCCCTGTTCCTGGCGGCCACGGCCGTCCTCGGCAGCGGCTGGGGAGCCGCCTTCCTCGGCGCCTTCCGGGCGCTGAGCGGGCTGGCCGATCCGGCCCACCGCGGCGAACTGACCGCCGCCGTATACGTCTTCGCGTACCTCGCGATGAGCGTGCCGGCCGTGCTCGCCGGGATGCTCACCAACATCCACGGGCTGCACCGCACCTCGGTCGGTTTCATGGCCGCCGTCGCCGCGGTGTGCGCGGTGGCCCTGCTGGCCACCCTGCGCCTGGCCGCCCGCACCAAGGCCGAGGGGAGCACGGCATGAGCACACCGGACCCGACCGCACCGCACATGAGCACACCGCACATGACCGCATCGCGCATGACCGCACCGGAGCTGCGCTCCGCCCTGCGCGGACTCGAAATCTTCGCGGGGATCACCGAGGACCAGCTGGACTGGCTGGTGTCGGTGTCCCGGCCGCAGCTCCTCGCCGACGGGGAGGTGCTCTTCCGGGACGGCGAGGAGGCCACCGGCTTCCACGTGCTGCTCTCGGGCGGGCTCGTCGTCACCAAGGTCGTCGACGGCCGGGAGGAGGTGCTCACCCGGCATTCCACCGAGGAGGAGAGCGCCGCGGCCGAGGACCACGACGGCAAACCCCCGGCAGCCCACCGGTTCACCGGCGAGCTGCCGCTGCTGACGGACGGCGCGTATGTGGCGACCGCCGCCGCGAGCGGGCCGGCGACCACGGTGGTGGCGTACCCCAAGGCGGTCTTCTTCGAGATGCTTACGCGCTGCCACGGGGTGGCCGCCGTACTGATCCCCGTGCTGGCCTGGCGCATCAAGTCCTCCGAGGTGCAGGCCCGCAAACGGGCCACCGTGGAGGCGCTCGGCACCCTCGCCGCCGGGCTCGCGCACGAGCTGAACAACCCGGCGGCCGCCGTGGCCCGGGCCGCGCAGGAACTGGCCCCGGCCCTGGACCGGCTCACCCGGACCGCGCAGGACTGGGGTGCGGCCGCCACCGCCGCCGAACGTTCGGTCCTCGACCGGCTCACCGCGGAACTGGACGGACTGCCGCCACCGGTCACCACCGATCCGCTGGCCCAGGCCGACGCCGAGGAGGAGATCGCCGACTGGGCCGACGAGGCCGGAGCCGAACGCCCCGGCCTGCTGGGATCGGGCGTCTCCGATCTGGGACGGGAACTGGGCTGGCTCCTGGAGCGGATCGAGGGGGTCGGCAAGGAGGCGCTGCCCCGCGCCCTCGACCACCTGGCGGCGCTGCTGGAGATCCGGTCGCTCGCAGCCGAGCTGCGGGCCGCAGGCCCCAGGATCTCCCAACTTGTTTCCGCCACCCGGGATTACGCCAATCTCGACCGGGCGCCCGAACAGCGCTTCTCGGTGACCGAGGGGCTGGAGAACACGCTGGTGGTGCTGCGTGCCAAGCTCGACGGCATCAGCATCGTGCGTGCGTACGATCCAGATCTTCCCGAACTGACGGGCTATCCCAGTGAGTTGAACCAGGTGTGGACCAACCTGGTCGACAACGCCGTCGAGGCCATGGAAGGTGCCGGCGTGCTGACGCTGAGCGCCCGGTCCGAGGGCGTCTGCATGGTCGTGGAGGTTGCCGACACCGGGCGGGGCATTCCCGAGGAGTCCCTGCCGCGGATCTTCGAGCCCTTCTACACGACCAAGGATGTGGGCAAGGGCACGGGCCTGGGGCTGCACCTCAGCTATCGCATCGTGACTCAGCGCCACCGCGGGTCGCTCACCGCCCGCTCGCGTCCCGGCGAGACCCGGATGGTCGTGCGGCTGCCCTTCGCGGGCAGCGCACAATCCTGCGTCTCACCTGCACAGAAACCCGATACCGCAGTGGAAACCGCACCTACCGAAGGCACCTCTCCCCAGTGAAACGGAGTCGACATGGCCACGTACGACATCTCCACACTGCACCCGGTGTTCGTCCGCCAGATGGAGGCGCTGGCCGCCTTGGACATCGAGGCGGTGATGAAGAACTACACCGACGACGCCGTGCTGTTGCGGTTCGAGGGCGTCTCGGTGGGCATCGAAGCGGTGCGTGAGACCTTCACCGGCTACCTCAGCGTGAAGCCGACGCTGGTGGAACTTCAGGAGTACGTCGAGACCGAGGACACCATCTTCTATCGGGCGATCATGAACCTGAACGGCGAACCGGAGCACGCATTCGGGACACTCGTGGTCCGCGATGGCCGAATCTGGCGCCAGACCGCCGGATTCGGCAGCTGAGGCCGGAAATCTGGGTAGCGTGTGCGGGGAGAGCGGGTGAACGCGCTCTCCCCGTATGTGCGGACCGCGGTGCGCACGCCGGGAAACGGTAAAGGGGAGGTCATGGAAAATGAGACCGGGCGGGTCGAGGCATTCAGTGACGGCGTATTCGCCATCATCATTACGATCCTCGTCCTGGAATTAAAGGTTCCGGAAGAAACCGGTTCGGACTTCTGGCACGGGGTCCGTGAACAGTGGCCCCATTACGCCGCCTATGTGGTGAGCTTCCTCATCATCGGTGTGATGTGGGTGAACCACCACACCATCTTCAGTCACCTCAAGCGGGTCGACCGTCCGCTGTTGTTCCTGAATCTCATGGTGCTGATGGTGGTATCGGTGATCCCGTACACCACCAACGTGCTCGCCGAGCACCTCACCGAGGGCAGTGACGCGAACCCGGCCGCGGTCCTCTACAGTCTCGTCACCGTGGCCTACGCCTTGGCGTTCCTGCTGTTCTGGTGGTACGTCACCCGGGTCGGGCACCTCTTCCACGAGCAGGTGGACAGGGACGGGGCGCGGGCCACCAGGGTGCGTTTCGGCCTCGGTGCCATCGCCTATCCGTGCACGGTCGTCCTGGCCTTCTTCTCGGCACCGCTCACGCTTGTCGCACACTTCCTGATCGCGATCTACTATGCGGCGAACCAGATCCCCATCCCCCTCGTGGTAGAGGAAGAGCGGCTCGAATCTGCCAGCGACCTCAGGAAGTAGCCGCAGGGGCCTACGGCCGTTCTTCGCGGTCAAGTAGGGTATTGGATCTAGCTGGTCGCGGGGGAGGCCCAGATGGCTCGCGCAGTCCTGCCGGAGGATTCCGTCAAGGAAATCTCCGAATTGATCGATGTCATGATCTCTCTTCTCTTTGAGTCCTTACCCCGGCGGGACCAGCGAAACTGGGCCCGCGTTTATCTGAACGGCCTCGTGCGGACCAACGGGAAGAAAACAATCCGTAACATCGCCGGAACGGGGGCGAGTTCGGTCGAGCAGAGCCTCCAGCAGTTCATCAGCAAGTCCCCCTGGGACTGGACGCCCGTCCGGCGCTCCCTCGCCCAGCACCTCGAACGCACTGCGCAGCGCCCCCTGGCCTGGGTGCTCCAACCCATGGTCATAGAGAAGGCCGGGGACCGCTCGGTCGGTGTCGGCCGGCAGTTCGTCCCCCAGCTCGGCCGCACCGCCAACTGCCAGCAGGCCAGCGGGATCTGGCTCGCCTCCAGCGAAGCCAGCTTCCCGGTCGAATGGACCCTCACCCTCCCCGGACCCTGGACCAGCGAACTCATGCGCCGCCGGCGGGCCGGCATCCCGGACACCGCCCGCTCCCTCACCCCCGCCCAGGACGCGGTACACGCCGTCCAGCGGATGGCCGCCACCTGGCAACTCCAGCGCCGGCCCGTGGTGATGGAGGTCGCCAACTGCGATCTGCCGCGGAGCGTCGACTCCTTCGCCCTCCAGGACATCCCCTTCGTCTTCAAGGTCGACGGCTCGCTGCCCGTCTCCTTCGGCGGTGCGGGCCGGCACAAACCCGGCCCGTACACCGCACCCGCACGCGAACTCATCGACTCCCTGCGCTCTCAGCGCCGCGTCGTGGAGTGGACCCGGCACGGCCGGTCCGAGGGAGCGGTGACCCTGCTGACCTCGGCCCCGATCGTCGCCACCCCGTGCGAGGACCGTCCCGCGCCCTCCCCGCCCACCCCGCTGCTGCTGGTCGGGGCCTGGACCGAAGCGGGCCTGCTCCCCTCCGAGTTCTGGATCACCAACATCGGGGACCGGCCGCTCGCCCAGCTCTTCCTGCTCGCCAAACTGACCGACCGGGTCTCCCTGGACTTCACCGAGACCTGCGAACCGGTCGGCATCCGCGACTTCGAAGGCCGCTCCTTCCGCGGCTGGCACCACCACGCCACCCTGGCGAGCGTCGCCCACGCCGCGAAACTCCTCGGCGCACGCCCGCACGCCGACGACCGGTACCCCGGTCCCGCACGTCCCGCAGCCGCCACCCGGCCCCCCGCAGCACGCCCGGCCACCCCGGACATGCTGCCCCCGCACCTGCCCGGACAGACCCCGCGCCGCGAGTACATCCGCTGATGCTCGACATCGCCGAGGAGCTACGCGCGTGGTGCGCCGGACGCCGGGAATTCGCCCTGGCCACCGTGGTCGCCGTCAGCGGCAGCGCGCCGCGCGGCCCCGGTGCCTCGCTCGCCGTCGACGACCGGGGCACCGCGCTCGGCTCCCTGTCCGGAGGCTGCGTGGAATCCGCCGTCCACGAGCTCTGTCTGGACGCGATCGCCACCGGCCGGGGCGGCCTGCACCGCTTCGGCTACAGCGATGACGACGCCTTCGCCGTGGGCCTGACCTGCGGCGGAGTCCTCGACGTCCTCGTCACCCCGGTGCGCGGCCGCGACCCGGTGCGGCCCGTCCTCGGCGCGGTCCTCGACGCCGCCGCCGACGGGACCCGCGCCGCGCTCGCCCGTGTGGTGTCCGGCCCGCCCCGACAGCTCGGTCGGGCGCTCGCCGTCCGCGCCGACGGCTCCTACCAGGGCGGACTGGCCGGCGGCGCCGCCCTCGACCGCGCCGCCGCAGGCCGGGCCCACGCCCTGCTGCTCGCCGGCCGTACCGGCACCACCGAGCTCGCCACCGCCGACGGGGTCTGCGGCGAGCCGCTGAGGCTGCTCGTCGAGTCCGCCGCCGAACCGCCCCGGCTCCTCGTCTACGGGGCGATCGACTTCGCCGCCGCCCTGGCCCGGATCGGCGCCTTCCTCGGCCACCGGGTCACGGTCTGCGACGCCCGGCCCGTCTTCGCGACCCCGGCGCGCTTCCCCGACGCCGACGAGGTCGTCGTCGACTGGCCGCACCGCCATCTGGCCGCGCAGTGGGAGGCGGGCCGGCTGGACGCCCGTACCGCCGTCTGCGTCCTCACCCACGACGCCAAGTTCGACGTACCGCTGCTGGAGCTGGCCCTGCGGCTGCCGCTGGGCTACGTGGGCGCCATGGGATCCCGGCGCACCCACGCCGAACGTGCCAGGCGCCTGCGCGCGGAAGGGGTGACGGACTCCGCCCTGGCCAGGCTGCGCTCACCCATCGGCCTCGACCTCGGGGGCGCCACCCCCGAGGAGACCGCCCTTGCCATCGCCGCCGAGCTCATCGCCCACCGGCACGGCGGATCGGCGCTTGCGCTGACCGGCGGCGCGACCGCCATCCACCGAAGACCCGCTCCCGCCACCGCGACCCGTCGCGCGGCCCCGGCCGCCCTCAGCCCGCCCGCCCCCTGACGTGCTCCAGGACGCGCTGGAACTCGGCGGTCGGCGAGAAGTCGACGTACTCCGTGTCGGTCAGCGCCACCGGGATGTGCCCGGGGCCCCAGTAGAAGGCCTGCCCCTCCTCGTACACCTCCTCGCCGTCGGCGGTCCGCATCAGCAGCCGGCCCTTGAGGAGGTAGCCCCAGTGCGGGCACGGGCACATGTCGCCGGGGAGCCCCTTGACGGCCTCCGTGAGATCGGCGCCCTCCGGGAGGCGGAAGAACCCGACGGTCAGGTCGCCACCGATCTCCCGCATCCGCACCTCCAGCCCGCCGCCTTCCAGCACGACGGGCGCCTCGGCCCGCGTCGTCGCCGTCATGGACCCTCCACCGCTGCTCGGCCCGGACGCCCCGGGACCTGTTCCGACCCCTCCACTGTGACCCGACCGGGTGCATCCCGCCCCCGAGGACGTGCGCCCGCACCTCGGCGGGACCACGGTCCCGTAGGAAGGCACCATGCGGCTCACAACGCCTTGGACGATCGGCCCGGGCGGTGTGAACGCCAGGTCGTGGGAGAATGAAGTACGTGCGTTTCCTCGGCTGCACCCTGTCGAGGCACCTCCGATGGACTGGGATGTTCAGCACGTGCGTTTCCTCAATGACCTGAAGCCGCCGTACGACCTGACGTACGACGATGTGTTCATGGTGCCGAGCCGCTCCGCGGTCGGTTCCCGCCAGGGCGTCGACCTCTCCTCGCCCGACGGGACCGGCACCACCATTCCCCTTGTCGTGGCGAACATGACCGCGATCGCCGGCCGCCGGATGGCCGAAACCGTCGCCCGCCGCGGCGGCATCGTCGTCATCCCCCAGGACATCCCGATCGAGGTCGTCACCGACGTCATCTCCTGGGTGAAGACCCGCCACCTCGTGCTCGACACCCCGATCACGCTGACGCCCACCCAGACCGTCGCGGACGCACTGTCCCTGCTGCCCAAGCGCGCCCACGGTGCCGGAGTCGTCGTCGACGGCGAGGGGCGCCCGGTCGGCGTCGTCACCGAGCACGACCTGACCGGCGTCGACCGCTTCACCCAGCTCTCCGAGGTCATGTCGAAGGAGCTGCTGCTCATCGACGCCGACATCGATCCCCGCGAGGCCTTCAACAAGCTGGACGCGGGCCACCGCAAGCTGGCCCCGGCCGTCGACCAGGACGGCAGGCTCGTCGGCATCCTCACCCGCAAGGGTGCCCTGCGCGCGACCCTCTACACCCCGGCCACCGACGCCGACGGCAAGCTCCGCATCGCAGCCGCCGTCGGCATCAACGGCGACTTCGCGGCCAAGGCCAAGCAGCTGCTCGACGCGGGCGTGGACACGCTCGTCATCGACACGGCGCACGGTCACCAGGAGTCGATGATCAATGCGATCAAGGCCGTCCGCGCGCTGGACCCGCAGGTCCCGATCGTGGCCGGCAACATCGTCGCCGCCGAGGGCGTCAAGGACCTCATCGAGGCCGGCGCGGACATCATCAAGGTCGGTGTGGGCCCCGGCGCCATGTGCACCACCCGCATGATGACCGGCGTGGGTCGCCCGCAGTTCTCCGCCGTGCTGGAGTGCGCGGCCGAGGCCAGGAAGTACGGCAAGCACGTCTGGGCCGACGGCGGTGTCCGTCACCCGCGCGACGTGGCGATGGCGCTGGCCGCCGGCGCCTCCAACGTCATGATCGGCTCCTGGTTCGCCGGCACGTACGAGTCCCCGGGCGACCTCCAGCAGTCCGCCGAGGGCCGCCTCTACAAGGAGTCCTTCGGCATGGCCTCCGCCCGCGCCGTGCAGAACCGCACCAGCGAGGAGTCGGCCTACGACCGCGCCCGCAAGGGCCTGTTCGAGGAGGGCATCTCCACCTCGCGCATGTTCCTCGACCCGGCCCGCCCGGGCGTCGAGGACCTGATCGACTCGATCATCGCCGGCGTCCGCTCCTCCTGCACCTACGCCGGTGCCGGATCCCTCGCGGAGTTCGAGGAGAAGGCCGTGGTCGGCATCCAGTCCGCAGCCGGCTACGCCGAGGGCAAGCCGCTGCACGCCAGCTGGAGCTGAACCCGGCGATAGAGGACCCGGCGGCAGGGGCCCCGTGCCCCCGCTCCCGCGGCCTCGGGTCCGTCCGGCACGGACGGACCCGAGGCCGCGGGCCTTCAGCACCGCGGCGGCAGGACCCGCCCCGACGGAGAACTGTGCACGCCCGCGTGGTATTTGGGGATGCGCACGGTCACCTTCATGCCGGCGCCGACCCCCGTCTCCATCACCGGACCGTACGCGTCCCCGTACACCTGCCGGATCCGCTCGTCGACATTGGGCAGTCCCACCCCCGACGAGGAACCCCCGCGCTCCCCGGCCAGGATCCGGCGCAACAGGGCCGGATCCATCCCCACCCCGTTGTCCTCGACGGTGATCACGGCGTCGGGACCCGTGTCCTGTGCCGTGATCGTGATCCGGCACTCCTTGGTCGAGTCCTCCAGCCCGTGCTTGACGGCGTTCTCCACCAGCGGCTGCAGACACAGGAACGGCAGGGCCACCGGCAGCACCTCGGGCGCCACCTGCAAGGTCACCTTCAGCCTGTCACCGAACCGGGCCCCGGCCAGCGCCAGGTACTGCTGGATGGAACGCAACTCATCGGCCAGCGTGGTGAATTCGCCATGCCGGCGGAAGGAGTAACGCGTGAAGTCCGCGAACTCCAGCAGCAGCTCCCGCGCCCGCTCCGGATCGGTCCGCACGAACGAGGCGATCGCCGCCAGCGAGTTGAAGATGAAATGCGGCGAGATCTGCGCCCGCAGTGCCTTGATCTCCGCCTCCATCAGCCGGGTCCGCGAACGGTCCAGCTCGGACAGCTCCAGCTGCACCGACACCCACCGCGCCACCTCCGTCGCGGCCCGTACCAACACCGCCGACTCCCGCGACCCGTACGCCACCAGCGCCCCCAGCACCCCGTCCTCGCCGGTCAGCGGGGCGAACACCGCCCACTTCAGCGGACAGTCCGGCCGCAGGCAGTCCGTCCGCACGCTCTGGCTGCGCCCCGACTCCAGCATCACCGCCACCCGCGCCATCGCCCGCCGCTCGTGGTGGTCGGCACCCGGGCCGTCCCACGCCAGGACCGCCTCCCGGTCCGTCAGGCACAGCGCCTCCGTCCCCAGCAGCGACCGCAGCCGCCGGGCCGCTTTGCGCGCCGCGTCCTCGGTCAGTCCGGCGCGCAGCGGGGGAGCGGCCAGCGAAGCCGTGTGCAGCGTGTGGAAGGTGGCCCGCTCCACCGGAGTGCCCAGGTCCAGGCCCGCCAGGCGCTCCCCGCGCCGCGCGTGCCAGCGGCCCGCCGCCCAGCCGAGCCCCAGCATCACCGCCGCACCCGCCACCACCAGCACGGCGAGCAGTGCCTGTCCCACCCCGGTCACCGCAGGCCCCCCGCCCGGCTCCCCGCCACGACCTCCGGCAGGTGCAGCCGGGTCAGGATCGCCGCCGTCCCCGCCGGGATCCGGGACCGGGTGGCCAGCGACACCGCCACCATCGTCAGGAACCCGAGCGGTACCGACCATGCCGCCGGCCAGGCCAGCATCGTGTGCGCCCAGCCCGCCGGAGCCAGCCCGGTCCGTGTCGCCAGCACTGCGCTCAGCGCGGCCCCGCCACCGGTGACCAGCCCGGCCACCGCACCCGGCGGGGTCAGTCCGCGCCACCAGATGCCCAGCACCAGCAGCGGGCAGAACGACGAGGCCGACACGGCGAACGCCAGGCCCACCGCGTCCGCCACCGGCACCTGGGTGGCCGCCATGCTCCCGCCCAGCGGCACCCCGATCGCCACCAGCGCCGCCCACCGGAAACCGTGCGCCCCGCACCTCGGCAGCACGTCCTGGTGCAGTACCCCGGCCACCGCCACGGTCAGGCCCGAGGCCGTCGACAGGAACGCCGCGAAGGCACCCCCGGCCAGCAGGGCCCCCAGCAACTCGCCCAGCACACCGCCCAGCATCCGCTCCGGGAGCACCAGCACCGCGGCGTCCGCGTCACCCGTCAGCGCCAGCTCGGGGGCGTAGATCCGGCCCAGTGCCCCGTACACCGGCGGCAGCAGGTAGAAGGCACCGACCAGCCCCAGCACCACCAGCGTGGTCCGCCGCGCCGCCCGCCCGTTGGGGCTCGTGTAGAAGCGGACCGCCACGTGCGGCAAGCCCATCGTCCCGAGGAACGTCGCCAGGATCAGTCCGTACGTGGCGTACAGCCGGTACTCCCGCAGCTCCCCGGACGGCGGCTCCGACCACGTGCCCACCCCCGCCCCCGGCTCCGCCCGGGCGTCCGGGACCGGCGTGTCCGCGGCGAACTCCAGCCGCGCGTGAGCCCGTACGGAATGTTCACCGGCGGCCAGCACCAGCGGTACCGACACATGGCTGCGGCCGTCCACCTGCCCGGTCACCGTCACCGCCAGCGGCTCCCGCACCGACAGTCGCACGTCCTGCGCGAGCGTCACCGACGTGGCCTGGCGGAAGACCGCCGGCGCGTCGAAGGTGGCCCGCGGCGCACCGTCCCCGGCCCACGCGCCGAGCAGGAAGAACGCAGGCACCAGCAGGGCGGTCAGCTTGAGCCAGTACTGGAAGGCTTGCACGAAGGTGATGCTGCGCATCCCGCCGGCGGCCACGGCCACGCTCACCACACAGGACACGACCAGCCCGCCGGCCCAGTGCGGAGCCCCGGTGAGGATCTCCAAGGTCAGCCCGGCCCCCTGCAACTGCGGCAGCAGGTACAGCCAGCCGACCCCGACCACGAACAGCACCGCGATCCGGCGCACCGCCCGGGACTCCAGCCGCGCCTCGGCGAAGTCGGGCAGCGTGTAGGCGCCGGACCGCCGCAGCGGGGCGGCCACCAGTGCCAGCAGCACCACATATCCGGCCGTGTAGCCGACCGGATACCAGAGCATCCCGGGGCCCTGCAGCAGCACCAGCCCGGCCACCCCGAGGAAGGACGCCGCGGAGAGGTACTCCCCGCTGATCGCCGCCGCGTTCAGCCGCGGCCCCACCGTGCGCGAGGCCACGTAGAAGTCGGACGTGGTCCGGGATATCCGCAGGCCCAGCGCGCCGAGCAGCAGGGTGACCAGGACGACGACACCGACCGCGGTCAGCGCGTACGTCTGGTTCACCAGAGCGGTCCTTCGGACGGGAGGCGGGGTGACCGGAGTCTACGCAGGCCCCCGACCGGGCGACAGACACGATTCGGACCCTCCCGGTCCGCCGCCGTCAGATGGCCGGGTCACGATGCCCGGCGCAGTCCCGCAGGGCGATCTCCAGCTCCACGTACGACTCCTCCGCGCGCCGGAAGGCCAGCGTCAGCGCCGCCTCCGCACGCGGCGGGACCTGATCGCGGACGCCCTCACCCGCCTCGTACAGGATGTCTGCCCAGCGGGCGGCCGCACTGCGCAGCAGGGCGAGCAGCGCCTCGGCCTCGGCGGGCCCCGCCGGCCGCCTCCGCGGCAGCCCGCTCAGGGCGTCGACCAGCGCCTGGACCTCGGACATCTCGCTCCTCCCGGGCCGGGAAGATCCACGATACGCAGCGGCGACGGCATCGGCGGGCCGTTCACACCACCGCTGCGGCAGGCGGCTCCCGCGGATCGCCGTACGCCCCTCCCGGTGCGGTGAACGGCATCCGCGCGCGCCCGGCGGTCGCCGCGAACAAGCCCGGCAGGGGCGTACGGTGGGCGACGGCGACCCGCGGCGACCGGATTCAACCGGTCGCGTGCCGCATCAGCAGGTCCCGCAGCTCCCGCGCATGCCTGCGGCTCACCTGGAGGTCCGCCGACCCGACCCGGACCGTGGTCGTGCCCGAGTCCAGCCGGAGCTCGTCGATCCGGGCCAGCGCCACCAGGTGGCGGCGGTGGATCCGCACGAACCCGCGCGCCGCCCAGCGCTCCTCCAGCGTGGACAGCGGGATCCGCACCAGATGGCTGCCCCCGTCGGTGTGCAGGCGGGCGTAGTCGCCCTGCGCCTCGACGTAGGCGATGTCGGCGATCGCCACGAAGCGGGTGACGCCGCCCAGTTCGACCGCGATCTGCTCCGGGCCGCGGTCGGCGGCGGCGCCCTCCGGAGCCGGCCGGGCTGTCGCGACCACGGCCGGCTCGGCCGGCTCCGGAGGTGCCGGTGCCGTGGCGGCGGTCGGCACCGCCTCGGCCCGGCCCAGCTGCGCACAGGCCCGCCGTACGGCCTCGGCCAGCCGCTCCGGGCGCACCGGCTTGAGCACGTAGTCCACGGCCTTCAGGTCGAAGGCCTGCACGGCGAAACCTTCGTGGGCGGTGACGAACACGATCAGCGGCGGGTGCGCGAACCCGGCCAGCAGCCGGGCGATGTCCAGCCCGGTCAGACCGGCCATATGGATGTCGAGGAACACCACGTCGATGCCGTCGGGCCCGTCATGACCCGACTCCAGCGCCCGGGTGACCCGGCGCAGCGCCTCGGTGGCGTCCGAGGCGCCCTCGGCGCTGCGCACCCGGGGGTCGGAGCGCAGCAGGTAGAGGAGTTCCTCCAGGAGCGGTTTCTCGTCGTCGACAGCGAGCACGCGCAGCATGCGGCCGAGTCTAGTGGGGGGTCCGGCCGGTCCGGCCGGGCTCGCGGGCCCCGGCATCCTCCGGGGAGGGCACGTTCGGGCCGCTCCGGAGCGCCGTGAACAGTGCGCGGCCCCTGCCCGGGGGGAGGTGGGGCAGAGGCCGCGCGGACCGTGGTGGTGGGGGGATCGGGCCGGCTACTGGACGGTGATCAGCTTGCCGTCGGGGGAGACCGCGTACCAGGTTCCGCCCACGCCCTGCCCGTTGGTGTCGCCGGGCTTCTTGTCGCCGGAGAAGGTGTAGACGGGCCAGCAGTCGACGGTCTGCTGCTTCTTGCCGTCGGGGCGGTCCATGACCCGGTAGTTCTTCTCGATGATGCCCTTGGCGTTGGCCTTGTCCACCGGGGGCACGACCGGCCATTTGGCCAGGCAGTCACCGACGCAGTTGGAGACCATCGGCCAGGCGGTGTCCTTCTTGAAGCGGTAGACCGTCATGCCCTTGCCGTCGACGATGTGCTCGCCCAACTTCGGGTCCTTCGCGACGGACAGGCCGGGGGTCGGCTCGCCGGCCTCGGCGGGAGCACCCTCGGCGGGGGCGTCCGGGGCGGCCTCGGCCGGAGCCGACTTCGCCGCCTTCTTGCCGTCCGGACCGAAGGCGAACCACACTCCGCCGACACCCTGGCCGTTGATGTCGCCCGGCTTGGCGTCCTTGTTGAAGCGGTACGCGGGCCAGCCCGCAACCGTCAGCTGCTTCGTGCCGTCGCTGCGCACCACCTCGCCGAGCAGCGACGGGTCCATGCCCGAGGCGGCGGTCACGTCACCGGCCGCGACCACCGGCCAGGTCTTCGCGCAGTCCCCCTCGCAGTTGGACTTCGGGGGCTTCGCGGTGTCCTTGTCGAACCGGTAGAGGGTCAGGCCCGCGCTGTCGGTCAGGACCGAACCGAGCTGCTCGGTGACCGACGCCGCCAGCTGGCCGCCGGGCTGGTTGCCCGGGCCGGCCGCCGCCGGGGCGGCCTCGGCGGCGCCGGCGGGCTGTGTGGAGTCCGAGGCCGAGTAGTCCGAGGGGCCGCAGGCGCTGGCCGCCAGGACGACGGCTGCGGCGGCCGCGGCGAAGGTGGTTGCGCGCTTCATGCCCATGTTGATCTCTCCCACATCGTGTCTGTCTGTGCCGTCGCCCCCAGCGGCGGCAACTGTGCACAGGACACGCCCTGGTGGACGGGATCTGTTCACCGCGTCCGGTGTGGGCTGTTTCACTCACCCCGCCCCGAACCCGGCGCGCCCCAGGGCCGTGGCCACAGCGAGGCCGAGCACCTGGTGTCCGGAGTCGTTGGGGTGCAGCCCGTCCGCGAGGTGTTCGGGTCCGAGCAGGTCACGGCCGGGGAGGACGGCGAGCCGGGCGTCACCGGCGGTGATCCGGTCGTGGGCGGCGCGCTCCATCGCGTCGCGCAGCGCGCCCAGCGTGGCGCCGAGCCGGTTCGGGGTGCGTTCGGCGTCGGGCCGCAGCACGGGGGAGACCAGCAGCAGGGGGGTCCGCGGGTGCCCCTGGCGGACCAGTTCGAGGAAGGCGCGCGTGGTCTCGTACAGCAGCGGCGCGGAGAACGGCACCCGGGACCAGCAGTTGGTGCCGAAGGCGAGGGTCAGGACGTCCGCCGGTAGCCCCGAGAGCTGTTCGGCGGTGGCGAGTTCACCGCGCGCTGCGCCCGCGTAGCCGAGGTTGACGGTGTCCCAGCCGAGGGCTCGGCCGGCGACGGAGGGCCAGCCGTGGGCAGGGCGGGTGGCCCACCAGCCCTCGGTGATGGAGTCGCCGTGGACGACCCAGCGCGGAGTGGGCGGTGCGGGCGCGAGGGCGCCGCCGATCCCGCGCAGGCCGAGCACGACGGGCGACTGGTTCTCGGGCGGGTGGATGGTGAAGGGACCGTGGAAAGGCCCGTCGCCACCCCCGAGCCCGATGCGTACGACGGCCTCCGCGGCGGGTTCGGTGAACACCTCGCTGACCACCCCGTGGCGGTCCCACAGGGCGAAGCCGTGAGCGAGGTCGCGCAGGGCGTCCGTGGGGCCGGGCACGGTGGCCCGGTAGCGGATCTCGACCGCCGTCGCGGTCTCGGTGGTGAACTCCAGGCGCACCCCGATGGGCAGGGTGGCCCGCTCGCCGGTGTCCCAGGGCAGCCGCATCGTGTCGGCGGGGTCGGCGCGCACCGGACTGCCCTTGTCCAGCCAGGCGATCCCGCGCAGGAAGGGCTGCGGGTCCTGCCATCCGCCGGGCACCTCGTCCCGCCCTGCGCCCCGCCGCTCGGCCCGCCACCGGTCGCCCTGCCGCCGGTCGTCCCGCTGCTGCTCCTCCTGTCGCCGGTCCGGCCACACCGCCCGTCCGGGCCGCCCCGCCCGCTCCTGCCGCGGTCCCGGCCGCCCCTCGTCGTGCACCGGTGCGCTCATCCTTCGCCTCCGATCGTCGGGTACGGGAACTCCACGCCGACCCCGCCGTCCACCACGGGCTTCTGCCCCGCCCCATACGAGGGCAACGGTGGGACGGGGGAGCACGTGGCGGCCGCGCCGCCACCGCGTTCACCCGTACCCCGCGGCGGCCTGCTTCCACCGCCGCCGGGCGGCACCGATGCGATCCGGGTGGCCGCGGTGGGCCCGGTGGGCACGGCTGCCGTGTGCGGCGCGCCTCGGGCCACCGGTGCCGGCACCGGCACCGGCACCGGCACCGGCGCGCCGATCGTGCGGAGCGCGTCCGGATCCGGGCCGCAGGCTGCGACGGATCTGACGAAGTGTCAATGGAGCGGGTCTCCGGCGGCCCGCGCAGCGATCGATCATCCCTACGCAACAAACAACTGTCCGTGACCGATCCGCGCAATGATCGTGCGCCAATGTGCAAGGATGGTCCATTACGGGCGGTATCACTCAGCTCGTAGGCTCACTCGCTGTACGTGGAGTGGCGCGGATCGCCTGCTCGGCGGTCCCCCATGCCAGGCCCTTCCTCCGTCGGGCCCTGTCCTGCTCCGGACCGTCGCGGTCGACGCCTCATCCCCGACCTCTCCGATCCGCAGTGACAAGGAGTCCCCTCGTGCTCGACCACGGCCAGGCGCCACCGCTCGCTTCCGAGCCCCGCAGGCCCGCCAACCCGCTGCTCCGCCGCAAGCCGGTCGAGCTGCTGGTCGCCGAAGGCGGCCAGGGCGAAGGCGGCGCGCTCAAGCGTTCGCTCACCATGTGGCAGCTGACCATGATCAGCATCGGCGCGACCCTGGGCACCGGCATCTTCGTCGTCCTCGGCGAAGCCACCCCGATCGCCGGCCCGGCCGTCTTCATCGCCTTCATCGTCGCGGGCCTGACCGCGCTCTTCTCGGCGCTCTCCTACGCCGAGCTCGCGGGCTCCATCCCCGTCTCGGGCTCCTCGTACTCCTACGCCTACGCCACCATGGGCGAGCTCATAGCCTGGGTCTGCGGCTGGTGCCTGGTCCTGGAGTACGGCGTCTCGGTCGCCGCCGTCGCCGTCGGCTGGGGCCAGTACCTCAACGAGCTGCTCGACGGCACGCTCGGCGTCACCATCCCCGAGGGCTTCTCCGCTCCGCTGGGCGAGGGCGGCTACATCAACATGCCGGCGCTGGTCGTCGTCCTGCTCTGCATGGTGTTCCTGCTGCGCGGCGCCAAGGAGAGCGCCCGGATCAACACGATCATGGTCGCCGTCAAGATCGTCACGCTGGGCCTCTTCATCGTGATCGGCTTCATGGGCATCAAGGCCGGCAACTACACCCCGCTGGCCCCGCTCGGCGTCACCGCCATCAGCACCGCCGCCTCCATGCTCTTCTTCTCCTACATCGGCTTCGACGCGGCCTCCACGGCCGGCGAGGAGGCCAAGGACCCGAAGCGGGACCTGCCCCGCGCGATCATGCTCTCGCTGCTGATCGTCACCGCGATCTACTGCCTCGTCGCCCTGGTCGCCGTCGGCGCCATGCCGTGGCAGGAGTTCGAGGGCAGCGAGGCCGCCCTGGCCCAGATCATGGAAGACGTCACCGGCCACTCCTTCTGGAGCGTCATCCTGGCCGCCGGCGCGGTCGTCGCCATCGCCAGCGTCGTCTTCGCCGTCCTCTACGGCCAGACCCGCATCCTCTTCGCCATGTCCCGCGACGGCCTGATGCCGAAGGCCTTCGCCAAGGTCGACGAGAAGACCGGCACCCCGAAGGTCAACACGATCATCGTCTGCCTCTTCTGCGGACTCCTCGCCGCCTTCATCCCGCTGGGTGAACTGGCCAACGCCACCAGCATCGGCACGCTCTTCGCCTTCGGCCTGGTCAACGTGGCGGTCGTCATCCTGCGCTACACCCGCCCCGAGATGAACCGCACCTTCAAGGTCGCCCTCTTCCCGGTCACCCCGATCCTGGGCTTCCTCTTCTGCGCGTACCTCATGACCGAGCTGCCGCTGGCCACCTGGTTGGTGTTCGGTGGCTGGATGGCGGTCGGGCTCGTGATCTACTTCTTCTACGGCATGCGCCGCTCCAGCCTGGCCACCGTGGCCGACGTGGCCGCCCCGGCCGCGGAGGTCGCTGAACAGAAGTGATTCACCCCCCGTGCGACTGAACGATCTCGACGAACGCATCGTGCACGCCCTCGCCGAGGACGCCCGCCGCTCCTACGCGGACATCGGCTCCGAGGTCGGGCTCTCCGCCCCCGCCGTGAAGCGGCGCGTGGACCGGCTGCGCGCCGAAGGCGCCATCACCGGATTCACCGTCCGCGTCGACCCGGCCGCCATGGGCTGGGAGACCGAGGGCTTCATCGAGATCTACTGTCGCCACAACACCTCGCCGGACGACATCCGGCGAGGACTGGAGCGGTACCCCGAGGTGGTGTCCGCGTCGACCGTCACCGGCGACGCGGACGCCCTCGTCCAGATCTTCGCCTCCGACATGCGGCACTTCGAGCGGGTCCTGGAACGCATCGCGGGCGAGCCCTTCGTCGAGCGCACGAAGTCCGTCCTCGTCCTCTCCCCGCTGCTGCGCCGCTTCACCTCGGGCGCCCCCGCGTAGCCGCCCCGTCGTCCCGCGCGCCTCGTGCGCCGCCGGACGGAAAACCGGGTGCCCGGAGCGTCCCGGACCGGGACGGTGTACGGGTGAACCGAGAAACGATCTCCCACCTGGCCCACACCCACCACCCCATCGCGGCCCCGCTGGGCGACGGCGCCGTGGCCCGGCTCCTGGACCGCGCGCTGGCCCGCGGCACCGAACGCGTCCTCGACCTCGGCTGCGGCCCCGGCGAGTGGCTGCTGCGGGCCCTGCGCGACCGCCCCGGCGTGCACGGCGTCGGCGTCGACGTCTCCGGGACCGCCCTCGACCGGGCCGCCGGCGCGGCACAGGCCCTCGGCGTCGCCGACCGACTCTCCCTGCACCGGCGGCCCGCCGCCGACCACACCGACCCGCACCCCTACGACCTGGTCCTCAGTGTCGGCGCGGCCCACGCCTTCGGCGGGCTCCCGGCCACGCTCGACGCCGCCCGCGCCCACCTCGCCCCCGGCGGCCACGCCCTCGTCGGAGACGGCTACTGGGAGCACCCGCCCACCCCCGCCGACCTCGACACCTTCGGCCGGCTCCCGGACCTGCCCACGTTCGTCGACCAGGTCACAGCAGCCGGCTGGACCCCGGTGTACGGTCACCTCAGCACCCGCGAGGAACGCGACGACTACGAGTGGTCCTGGACCGGTTCGCTGGCCGCCTGGGCCCTCGACCACCCCGACCACCCGGACAGCGCCGAAGCCCTCGACGCAGCGAACGGCCATCGCGCCGCATGGCTCCGCGGATACCGCGCCACCTGGGGGTTCGCCACCCTCCTGCTGCGCCGGACCGCCGACTGACCGGCCCCTGCGGCCATCGGACGCAACGAATCGCCGCCAGAGCCCCGTAACGCGCAACGAATCGCACAGCAGCGCGCAACATCGGCGCCTTGTTGCGCCGGGAGGGCGAAACGTACCGTTCATAGGACCGCATACACCCCTCCTGCCACAGAGGTACGCCCATGCCCCCGCTGCGCACCGCCCTCCTCCAGAGCTCCGGAGTCCTCGGCGACGTCGCCGAGAACCTCAAGGCGCTCGACGAGGCCGCCGAGCGCGCCGCACAGGCGGGGGCCGGGCTGCTGGTGGCGCCGGAGATGTTCCTGACCGGCTACGCGCTCGACCTCGACGCCGTCCCCGGACTCGCGGAGGCCCACGACGGCGACTCCGCCCGGGCCATCGGCGAGATCGCCCGCCGCCACGGACTCGCGGTCCTCTACGGCTACCCCGAGCGGGACGGCGACACGGTCTACAACTCCGCCCAGCTCATCGGCCCCGACGGCGCCTCCCTGGCGAACTACCGCAAGACCCACCTCTTCGGCTGCTTCGAGCAGGACGCCTTCACCCCCGGCGACGCCCCCGTCGTCCAGGCCGACCTCGGCGGCATCCGCGTCGGCATCATGATCTGCTACGACGTGGAGTTCCCCGAGAACGTCCGCGCCCACGCACTCGCCGGTACCGACCTCCTCCTGGTGCCGACCGCCCAGATGCACCCCTTCCAGTTCGTCGCCGAGCACCTCGTCCCCGTCCGGGCCTTCGAGAACCAGATGTACGTCGCGTACGTCAACCGCACCGGCCCCGAGGGCGAGTTCGAGTTCGTCGGTCTCAGCTGCCTGGCGAGCCCCGACGGCGCCACCCGCACCCGCGCAGGCCGCGGCGAGGAAATGGTGTTCGGCGAGGTCGACCCCGAGCTGCTCAGCGCCTCGCGCGAGAACAACCCCTACCTGCGCGACCGCAGGCCCGGGCTCTACGCCTCGCTCGTCTGACCCCCGCCGGTATCCCGCCGCACCCCGCCCCCACCGCTCCACCCCCGAGCCCTGCCCCGCAAGGAGTCGTACCCCATGACGTCCACGGTGCCCACCACCGCCGTCCCGCACAGTGACGGACAGCCGCCGATCACCATGTTCGGTCCGGACTTCCCGTACGCCTACGACGACTTCCTCGCCCACCCGGCGGGCCTCGGCCAGATACCCGCGACCGAGTTCGGCACCGAGGTCGCCGTCATCGGCGGCGGACTCTCCGGCATCGTCTCGGCCTACGAGCTGATGAAGATGGGCCTCAAGCCCGTCGTCTACGAGGCCGACCAGATCGGCGGCCGCCTGCGCACCGTCGGCTTCGAGGGCGCCGAGACCGAGGGCCTCACCGCCGAGATGGGCGCCATGCGCTTCCCGCCCTCCTCCACGGCCCTGCAGCACTACATCGACCTCGTCGGCCTGGTCACCGAGCCCTTCCCGAACCCGCTCGCCGAGGCCACCCCCTCCACGGTCGTCGACCTCAAGGGCGAGACCCACTACGCCGAGACCATCGCCGACCTCCCGCAGATCTACCGCGACGTCGCCGAGGCCTGGAACGCCTGCCTCGACGAGGGCGCCGACTTCTCCGACATGAACACCGCGATGCGCGAGCGGGACGTCCCGCGCATCCGCGAGATCTGGGCCAAGCTCGTCGAGAAGCTCGACGACGAGACCTTCTACGGCTTCCTGTGCAAGTCGGAGGCCTTCAAGTCCTTCCGCAAGCGCGAGATCTTCGGCCAGGTCGGCTTCGGCACCGGCGGCTGGGACACCGACTTCCCGAACTCGATCCTCGAAATCCTGCGCGTCGTCTACACCGAGGCCGACGACCACCACCGCGGCATCGTCGGCGGCTCGCAGCAGCTGCCGCTGCGCCTGTGGGAGCGCGAGCCCGAGAAGATCGTCCACTGGGCCCAGGGGACCTCGCTGTCCTCCCTCCACGACGGCACCCCGCGCCCGGCGGTGACCCGACTGCACCGCACGGCGGGCAACCGGATCACGGTCACGGACTCCTCCGGAGACATCCGCACGTACCGCGCCGCGATCTTCACGGCCCAGTCGTGGATGCTCCTGTCGAAGATCGAGTGCGACGACACGCTGTTCCCGATCGACCACTGGACGGCGATCGAGCGCACCCACTACATGGAGTCGTCCAAGCTGTTCGTCCCCGTCGACCGGCCGTTCTGGCTGGACAAGGACGAGGAGACCGGCCGCGACGTCATGTCGATGACGCTGACCGACCGCATGACCCGCGGCACCTACCTGCTGGACAACGGCCCCGACAAGCCCGCCGTCATCTGCCTGTCGTACACCTGGTGCGACGACAGCCTGAAGTGGCTGCCGCTGTCCGCGAACGAGCGGATGGAGGTCATGCTGAAGTCCCTCGGCGAGATCTACCCCAAGGTCGACATCCGCCGCCACATCATCGGCAACCCGGTCACCGTCTCCTGGGAGGACGAGCCCTACTTCATGGGCGCGTTCAAGGCCAACCTCCCCGGCCACTACCGCTACCAGCGCCGCCTGTACACCCACTTCATGCAGGACCGCCTCCCCGAGGACAAGCGCGGCATCTTCCTCGCGGGCGACGACATCTCCTGGACGGCGGGCTGGGCCGAGGGCGCGGTCCAGACGGCCCTGAACGCGGTCTGGGGCGTCATGCACCACCTCGGCGGGTCCACGGACTCCACCAACCCGGGCCCCGGCGACGTCTACGACGAGATCGCCCCGGTCGAACTCCCGGAGGACTGACCCCCTCCCGGTCCCGCGATCCACGGGCCGTCGCCCCGCGCCGTCAGCACGCGGGCCGGCGGCCCGTTCCCGTACCGGGCCCCGAGCGGAGCCCGCGCTTGTCCACGGGGCCGGGCCCCTCCCTTCAGCCGCGGGGAGTCAGCAGGCAGCGGCCGACCAGGCCCACGCATGCGTCCAGGGAGTCCGCGAACTCCTCGGCCAGGTCCGGCGCGCGGCGCAGCGTCCACAGCAGCCGGGCCGCGGACCAGGCACCGGCGCGGGCCCGCTCCAGGCTCCACGAGCCGACCAGGTGGGTCAGCGGATCGGCGATCTCCAGCAGGTCCGGACCCGGCATCAGGTCCTCGCGGATGTGCTCCTCCAACGAGACCAGCGTGTCGCCGACCCGGTCGAAGTCCGCCTCCAGGGCCCGCGGTTCGCAGTCCAGCTCACCGCAGGTGGCGACCACCGCGAGCGCCAGGTCGTGACCGATGTGGGCGTTGATCCCGGCCAGCGCGTGCTGGAGCGGCCGGATCCCTGGGTGGCGGCGGTACTGCAGCAACGGGCGCCAGCAGGCCGGAGCCCGGTCCGCCTCCACCGCCGCCAGGTACCGCTCCGCGAACCGCACGCTGAGGGTCGCCGCGCGCCGCGGCGCCGGGAAACCCCCGTGCTCGATCCGATGGTGCAGGGCCTCCGTCACCGTCAGGTAGACCCGGTTGAAGACGGCGACACCGTCCCGCGGCGGGAGCCGCTCCTCCAGGGCGCGCATCCGCGCCAGCACCGCTTCCATGGGAGGCAGAGTCGCAGGCGCCGGCACGGATCCGGGGAACTTGGCCGTACGCTTCCCCGGTTCGGGCGAAACCCCGTCAACGGGGCTTGTCCTCCGCCTCCCCGCCGTCGTCATAGCCGGACGTGCCCGCATCGAGCAGCGGTTCCTGCGGCTTCAGGTGCGCGGGGGCGAGGCATCGCAGCGCGTGGTAGCCCCCTATCACCACGATCGTGCCCAGTGCGATGCCGCCCAGCTCGAAGTCGTCGGTGATCTGCAGCTTCACCCCGCCGACGCCGATGATGATGCCCGCGGCGGCCGGGACCAGGTTCAGCGGATTGCGCAGGTCCACCCGGCCGTTGATCCAGATCTGGGCGCCGAGCAGGCCGATCATGCCGTACAGGATGACGGTGATGCCGCCGAGGACGCCGCCCGGGATCGCCGCGACGACCGCGCCGAACTTGGGGCACAGCCCGAAGAGCAGCGCGAAGCCCGCCGCGGCCCAGTACGCCGCCGTGGAGTAGACCCGGGTGGCCGCCATGACGCCGATGTTCTCCGAGTAGGTGGTGTTGGGCGGGCCGCCCACCGCCGTGGACAGCATCGACGCGGCGCCGTCCGCCGCGATGGCCGTGCCCAACATGTCGTCCAGGGGGTCGCCGGTCATCTCTCCCACGGCCTTGATGTGGCCGGCGTTCTCGGCGATCAGCGCGATCACCACGGGCAGGGCGATCAGGATCGCCGACCACTCGAAGGACGGTCCGTGAAAGGACGGCAGTCCGATCCAGTCGGCCTCCGCGACCGCGGAGAGGTCCAGACGCCAGTGGTCCACCGCCGCCGTCCCGCCCACCGTCGAGTGGATCTTCCCGAAGAGCCGGTCGAAGAGCCATGAGATCGCGTAGCCGAAGACCAGCCCGAGGAAGATCGCGACGCGCGACCAGAAGCCCCGCAGGCACACCACGGCGAACCCGGTGAACAGCATGGTCAGCAACGCCGTCCACTGGTCCTGCGGCCAGTACGTCGACGCCGTCACCGGGGCCAGGTTGAAGCCGATCAGCATCACCACCGCGCCCGTCACGATCGGCGGCATCGCCGTGTGGATGACGCGCGCGCCGAAGCGCCGCACCGCCAGACCGGCGAGAAACAGCGCCACTCCGACGACGAACACGGAGCCCGTGACCACGGCGCTGTCTCCGCCCGACGCCCGGATCGCCGCGGCGACACCGACGAAGGACAGCGAGCAGCCCAGGTACGAGGGCACCCGGCCGCGCGTCGCGAGCAGGAAGATCACCGTCGCGATGCCGGACATCATGATGGCCAGGTTCGGATCCAGGCCCATCAGCACCGGCGCGACGAAACTCGCGCCGAACATCGCCACGACGTGCTGGGCGCCCAGCCCGGCGGTCCGCGGCCACGTCAGCCGCTCCTCCGGCCGGACCACCGCGCCGGGGGCGGGGGTCCGCCCGTCTCCGTGCAGGGTCCAGCCCACGCCGAGGCGCATGTTCCACTCCTCTTCACCGGTTGTCCCGGTTCACTGGTTGTCCCGGTCCTCCGGACGCGCACGGCAGCGGCCGCGCACACATCGAAGCCGCAGCGTGACAGGGTGCCGCTGCGGCCAGTCGACATATTACGGCCGGATATCGACAGGTTCATCCCTGCCGGCCGATCCGGCGTTCCCGGCGACCCCGCCCCCGGACTGCCCCGTCACCGGCCTCGGGCGCAGCACCGCGGCGCCGATCACCAGCGCGAACGCCAACACGGTCACCAGCCCGAACGACACGACCAGCGAGGTCGCGTCCGCCACCGCGCCGATCGCCGACGGCGCGATCAGCCCCGACGTGTACGTGATCGTCGCGACACCCGCGATCGCCTGTGCCGGGGCCGGCCCGCTGCGCCCCGCCGCGGCGAAGGCCAGCGGGACCACCACCGCGATGCCGAGCCCGATCAGTCCGAAACCGGCCAGCGCCCCCGCCGGATGCCGGACCCCGACGACGAGCAGCCCGCCGAGGGTGGCCAGCACGCCACCCGCGCGGACCGTGCGCACCGGCCCGAAGCGGTCCACCACCCGGTCGCCGACGAGCCTGGCCACGGCCATGGTCAGCGCGAAGGCGGTGGTCGAGGCGGCCGCGAGGCCCGCGTCCGTGTGCAGGACGTCCCGCAGGTAGACCGCCGACCAGTCCAGGCTCGCACCCTCGGCGAACACCGCGCAGAAGCCGATCGCGCCGATCAGCAGCGCGGACCGGGGCGGCAGGGCGAAGTGCGGGGGTGCCTGCGCGTCCCCGTCGCTGCGCAGGTCCAGCACCCCCTGTACGGCGACCAGGCCGCCCGCGGTCAGCACGAGCGCGGCGAACAGGTGGTGTAGCCGGGCGTCGGTGCCGGCGTGCGCGGCGACCGTGCCGGCCGCGGAACCGAGCAGCGCGCCCACGCTCCACATGCCGTGCAGGGAGGACATGATGGAGCGGCCCAGTCGGTTCTCGGTCTCCACGCCCAGCGCGTTCATCGCCACGTCCGACATGCCGGCGGTGGCCCCGTAGACGAGCAGCACCAGGCACAGGACCGGCAGGCTCGGGGCGAGGCTCGGCAGGATCAGCGACAGGGTCCACAGCGCCAGCAGCCCCCGTAGCGCGGCCCGTGCCCCGAACCGGTGGTTGATCCGTCCGGCCAGCGGCATCGCGAGCGCAGCGCCCACGGCGGGGAAGGCGAGCGCGAGCCCGAGGGTGCCCGCGCTGAGCTGGGCGTGCTCCTGGATCCAGGGGATGCGGGTGGCGAAGGAGCCGGTGACCGCGCCGTGGGCGCAGAACACGGTGGCGATGGCGATGCGGGCACGGCGCAGGCGCGCCGGGCTGAGGTCGGTGTCCCCGGTCATGACGCATAAACTATCAGGGAACCTGCCTGATAGATAATGGGCCCGACTCCTAGGATGGCGCCGTGACTCCAGCCCGCACCCCGGTACCGTCCCCCGCCTCACCCAGTACGGCCCGGGCCATCAACGACCGCCTCGCCCTGCAACTCCTCCAGGACTCCGGGCCGCTGACGGCAGCCCAGCTCAAGAACATGACCGGCCTCTCCCGCCCCTCCGTCGCCGACCTCGTCGACCGGCTCACCGCAGCGGGCCTCATCGAGGTCGTCGGCGAATCCGGGGCACAGCGCCGCGGCCCCAACGCCAAGCTCTACGGAATCGTCGCCGGCCGCGCCCACCTGGCCGCGCTCGACGTCCGCACCGACCGGGTCACCGCCGTCGTCACCGACCTGCTCGGCCATCCCCTGGCCGAAGCCGCCCTGCCCGTCGGCGCACCCGAGGACGCCGTCACGGCCCTGCTGCGGACCGCCCACGAGGCCGGTGCCGCCGAACTGCACACCGTCGTCGTGGGCGCCCCGGGCCTCGTCGCCCCCGCCACCGGCGAACTCCGCGACACCATCGGCCTTCCGGCCTGGCACCGTGACCTGGTCACGGCCCTGCAGCGGACCCTGCCCGCCCTCGTCGTCGTAGAGAACGAGACCAACCTGGCCGCCCTCGCCGAGCAGCGCCTGGGCGTCGCCCGCGACCTGGACTCCTTCGTCCTGCTCTGGCTCGGCGCGGGGGTGGGCGCGGCCGTGGTCCTGGACGGCCGGCTGCGCCGGGGCGCCTCCGGCGGCGCGGGCGAGATCGGCTTCCTGCCCGTACCGGGCACCGGGGGCCTCCCCTCGGCCGCCGACTGCGCGGGCGGGTTCCACGCCCTGGTCGGCCGGGACGCCGTCACTGCTCTGGCGCGCCGACACGGCTACGCAGGCCCGGCGGAGCAGGCCGTCACCGGAGCCGCCGGCGAGCCCTTCCTCGAAGCCCTCGCCGAGCGCCTCGCCCTGGGCGCCGCGGCCGCCGCGGCCCTCCTCGACCCCGGCTGCGTGGTCCTCGCGGGAGAACTCGGCCGCGCGGGCGGTCCCGCCCTGGCCGCCCGGGTCTCCCACCGCCTGGCGAAACTGACCCCGGTCCCGACGGAGATCCGTGCCACGACCCTGGGCGACCCGGCGGTCCTGGCCGGTGCCCGCCTGGCGGCCCGCGAAGCGGCCCAGGGCGTGCTGTTCGGGGCGTGAGGGCCGGGCGGGCCCCGCCGCGCCGATCGATCACGGTCGTGCTGGAGCCCCTCGCCGCAGCCCCCGCCCACCGAAGCCGCCCTCAGGCCTTCGTCCCCGCCCCGCCGTGTCTCCGCCGTGCCGCGAACTGCTCGAACGTCTCGTGGCCGACCGCGTGCGTGGGGGCCAGGTGGCCGCCCCGGCGGAAGGCGGCGTAGGTTCTGCCCGCCAGGGGGAGGGGGAGGACGCGGCGGGTGCGGCCGGTCGCCCGCAGGTAGACGCGGGCCAGGTCCGGCAGGCTACGGATCTGCGGCCCGCCCATGTCCGGGACCCGGCCTGACGGGGTCGGGACCGCCAGCTCCGCCAGGCGGGCGGCGACCTCGCCCACCGCGATGGGCTGTACGGATACGCCCTTGGGGATCGGTGCGACGGGCAGCTTGGCGGCCGTGTCCGCCACCATCGCCACGAGGTCGTGGAACTGTGTCGTGCGCAGGATCGTCACGCCCAGCCCCGACGCCTCCAGCAGCCGCTCCACCCGGAGCTTGCGCTTGTAGTAGCCGAGCGGGACCGCGTCCACCCCGACGATCGAGATGTAGACGATGTTCGCGACGGTCCCGGCCCGCCGGGAAGCCTCGATCAGGTTCCCGGCGGCCTTGTCGTCGCCCTTGCCGGCCCCGCGCGTGTTGCTCGCGCAGTGCACGATCACCGCCGCGCCCGACAGCGCCGCGTCCAGGCCGCTGCCGTCCCGGAGGTCGACGGGGTGGTCCGGGGCGTGTCGGCTGAGCACGCGGACGTCGTGCCCGCCCGCCCGCAGTCGTTCGGCGACGAGTGAGCCGAGCGTTCCGGTGCCTCCCGTGACGACGATGGTGCCCATGGTGCCGGTCCTTCCCTGGTGGTGTGCGGGGTGTGTCCACCAACTGGACCGGACAGCCTTCAGGAATGTGACAGCTGCCGCCGGATGAATTCCAGCTTCTCCGGGTTGACCACCGTGCTGATCTCGCTGACCAGCCCATTCTCGAATTCCACCAGCAGAACTGCCACCTCGCCGAAGAGCAGCGCGGGCGATCCGTTGACCTCCGCGACGCTGACCGGCACCCCGGCCACGTACTTCGCCATGGCGCCCATCGCGAAGCGGGCCACGTTGTCGCGCCCCAGGATCGGCCGCCGCGCCGCGTTGACCACGCCGCCGCCGTCCGACACGTACCGCACGTCGGCCGCCAGCACCCCCTCCAGTCGGGTGAGGTCCCCGCTCTGTGCGGCGGCCAGGAAGCTGTCCACGAGCCCCTGCCACCGCTCCGGATCGGCGGAGAACCGCTTTTCCGGCGCGGCCTCGCGCTCGGCGGCGATCCGGCCCGCCGCGCGCCGGTAGATCTGACGGCAGTTGGCCTCCCCGAGGTCGAGGAGGCCGGCGATCTCCCGGTGGCTGTAGGCGAAGGCCTCGCGCAGCACGTACACGGCGCGTTCGACCGGGGTGAGCTGCTCCAGCAGCAGGAGCAGGGCCATGGACACGCTGTCCCGCTGCTCCGCCGACTCCAGCGGGCCGAGGGTGCCGTCCCCGGTGAGGACCGGTTCCGGCAGCCAGGGGCCGACGTACCTCTCGCGCTTGGCCCGCGCCGAGGTGAGGCTGTTGAGGCAGAGGTTGGTGACGACCTTGGCCAGCCAGGCCCCCGGGTGCTCGACGGCGGCCCGGTCCGCGGAGTCCCAGCGCAGGTATGCGTCCTGCACGATGTCCTCGGCCTCCGCGGCCGAGCCGAGCATGCGGTAGGCGATGCCGAACATCCGGGGCCGGTGTTCCTCGAAATCCGCTACGGACGGGGCGACATGTGTGATCACCGGGCCAGCCTACGAGGCCGGGTCCGGCGGGAAGGCGGGAGGACCCGGTGGCCGCCGGGCCACCGGGTCCCCTCACGTTCTCGGCGGGCGCTCAGCAGGCGCCCTGGTCCTTCCAGACGCCCCATTCGCCGGTGGTGCCGGGTTCCTCGTTCTGGGTCCACCACTGGGCCTTCCAGTTGTGGCCCTGGTGGGAGACGACGTTGCCGCTGTTGTAGATCGTGCCCGCGACGTACGCCGGGTTGGTGCAGGTCCCGCCGGTCGGCGGCGGGGTCGTGGGGGGTGTGGTGGGAGGTGTGGTCGGGGGAGTGGTGGGCGGGGTGCTGCCGCCGCCCGGCTCGCCGACCGTGGTGCCGCGCGCCAGGTCACCGGCGAGCGCGTACGTCGTGCCGGAGATGTTCACCGTCCAGTTGGAGGGGGTGGACACCGGCAGGTAGTAGTTGAAGGCCAGGTCGACGGAGGCGCCCGGGGCCAGGGACTGCCAAGCCGGGAGCTTCAGCGACACCCGGTGGAAGTCGCCCTTCAGGCCGCCCACGTTGCTCCCCGTGTGGCCGCTGCTGATGATCTTCGTGCCGAAGCCGGACTGGTCGGAGGCGTTGTTCGGGGCCGAGGTCGAGTAGTCGAACTGGAACTCGGTTCCGCCGGGCAGTGCCGTCCCCGTGTTGTTGGTGATCTTGATCTTCGGGGTGATCGGGTAGTTCGAGTCGCCCAGCTTGAACTCGGTGAACTGCGTGGTGATGTCCACGGCCCGGGTCGGCAGGGCGGTGGCGCCCGCCTTCGTCGCACCGTACGGGGCGGCCGCCTTGAACTTGTCGTACATCAGCGAGGTGAGCGTCGAGCCCATCTCGTACTGGCCCTTGGCCGCGTTCCAGCCGTAGTCGCCGGCCATCTCCCAGACCATCGTGCCACCGATGCCGCGGTCCACCACGTAGTCGGCCTTGGCGGCCACCGACTGCTCGTCCTCGGTGGAGAGGAAGACCTTCTTCTGCGCGTTCCACAGCCACGGCGCGACCAGGGTCGAGTCGTACTTGCGGGTGTAGGTGCCGGTCAGGGAGGTGTTCGCCGGGAAGCCGTACTGGGTGACGTAGTCGCCGACGATCCCCTTCTCCAGGTTCTTGGCGTGCCACATCGGGTTCGAGCCGGCCGGGGACTCGTTGCCGTTGTCGTCCTTGTCGTGCCACAGGTTGTCGATGCCGACCGCGCCGTCACCGCACTTGGTCAGCCCCGAGCCGGCCGGGCAGCTGGTCGCCGCGGCCTTGCCCCACAGGCCGTCGGTGCCGCCCTGCACGTTCTTGTGGCCGCGGGTGTAGTAGGGCAGGCCGATGTTGATCCGGCCGGCCGGCATGGAGCCGCGGAAGTAGTGGTAGGCCCAGTCCGTGTTGAGGTAGCCGATCCCGCCGTACTGCTGGGAGCCGTAGACGCCGGCGGCGGCGAGCTCGCCGTCCTTGCCGTCGTCGAAGAGCGAGGCGTTCGGGCCCACGTACTCGTTCCAGGCGCCGTGCAGGTCGTAGGACATGATGTTGACGTAGTCCAGGTACTGCTGCATCTGGAACGTCTCCATGCCGCGCAGCAGGTAGCCGGAGGAGGGCGCTGCGACGGTCAGCAGGTAGTGCTTGCCGTCGGCGGCGCCGGCCGCGTCCAGCTTCTGGCGCAGGCTCTTCATGAGGGCGTCGTAGCCCTTGACCAGGCCGGCCCGGCGGGCGTTGGCGATCTGCCAGTCCAGCGGATTGCCGGCGTCCTTCATCGTGGTCGGGTACTCGTAGTCGATGTCGACGCCGTTGAACCCGTACGTGCGGATGAAGTCCACCGAGGACTGGGCGAACGTGTCGATGCCCGCCTGGTTGACGGAGCCGTCCGCGTGGGTGGCCATGCTGTAGAAGCCGCCGGAGGCCACGCGCTTGCCGTCCGCGCCGAAGTAGCCGCCGGTCTCGGCCCAGCCGCCGACGGAGATCAGGGTCTTCACGTCGGGGTGCTGCTTCTTGTACTTCGTCAGCAGGTTGAAGTGGCCCTTGTAGGGGAGCGACGGGTCCATCTCGGCCCCGGCGACGCCCGGCCAGGTCATCCCGGTGGCCTCGTTCGTCGCACCGTCGGCGCCGACCGAGATCTTGTTGTCGCTGCCGACGTGCGCGAACGCGTAGTTGATGTGGGTGATCTTGTCCCACGGGATGTTGTTGACCAGGTACGACGGCTGGCCGTTCTTGCCGGTGCGCCAGCCGGTGAAGTAGCCGATGACGCGGCGCTGGTGGTCGGCGCCCATCTTCTCGCGGCCCTCGGTGTCGTAGACCGAGCAGTACGGGACGTCGACACCGGCCGTCTTGTAGAGGCCGTCGGGGCGACAGCTCTCGTTGTCTGCCGCGTGCGAGACGCCCGCGGAGAGTCCGCCGACCAGCAGTCCGGCGATTGCGGCACCGGATGCCAGGAGCAGCGCTCTCGCGCGTGTGGGGGACAGCATTGTGCCTCCTGGGGAGGGGAGGATGCAGGACACGAATGGACACAACATGGAGCAACGTGACTGGTGCAGAAGCTTGTTGGCCCGTGACGTGCGCACATCTGACGGGCTGTTCCCGGGGAGATGAAGGGAACGTTAAAAGGACTAGACCAACCCGTCAATAGGTCTGGACCAGTCGCGCCACTACTTGTCCTGGTTCGCGCCGGGGCGCCCCCGGAGTCACCCTCTGTGAGCCAGGCCACATCGCATCCCCCGCATGGCGGGCGATCGGTCGTGGCAAACTGGCTGGAGTACCAGTAGCAGCGCACTCCGGGGTCGGTGTAATTCCGAACCGGCGGTATAGTCCGCGACCCGTCCGCAGCCAGCGGCCGGTTGACCAGGTGAAATTCCTGGACCGACGGTTAAAGTCCGGATGGGAGGCAGTGCGCGGCGGGCCAGTCACCGGTACGCCGCCGTCGGCGGTTCATCGGCACATCCCCCCGGATGTGCCCGGTAGAGCCGTTGTTCCGGCCTCGGCGTCCCCGTGTGGGCTGTTCCGCTCCATCTGTCGTATCCCGACAGGCCCCGGAGTCCGTGCCCGATGAGGCAGGAGGACCCGGTGGCGACACACGCCGCGCACGCAGCGCCCGCACCCGACGCGGGTACCCGTGCCATGCGACGGGCCATCGCACTCGCCGCCCGCGGACTCGGCTCCACCAGCCCCAACCCGGTCGTCGGCTGCGTCATCACCGATGCCCGCGGCGCCGTCGTCGGCGAGGGCTGGCACCAGCGGGCCGGCGGCCCGCACGCCGAGGTCCACGCCCTGCGCGCCGCAGGTGCCGCCGCCCGCGGCGGCACGGCCTACGTCACCCTCGAACCCTGCAACCACACGGGCCGCACCGGCCCCTGCGCGCAGGCCCTCGCCGACGCCGGCGTTGCCCGCGTGGTCTACGCAGTCCCCGACCCGAACCCGCAGGCCAGCGGCGGTGCGGCCACCCTGCGCGCCGCCGGGATCGACGCCGAGGCCGGACTGCTGCGGGCCGAGGCGGAGGCCGGCAACACCGCCTGGCTGACCTCCGTACGCCTCGGCCGCCCCCACGTGACCTGGAAGTACGCCGCCACCCTCGACGGCCGCAGCGCCGCCGCCGACGGCAGCAGCCGCTGGATCAGCTCCGCAGAGTCCCGCGCCGACGTCCACCGGCTGCGCGCCCAGGTCGATGCCGTCCTGGTCGGCGGCGGCACCCTGCGCGCCGACGACCCGCACCTCGCCGTCCGCGGCGTCGACGGTGCCACCCAGCCCCTGCGCGTGGCCCTCGACACCCGCGCCGCCCTCCGGCCCACCGCCCGCGTCCTCGACGCCGCCGCACCCACCCTGCTGGTCGTCGCCGACGATGCCGACACCCGCCACCTGCCCGGCGTCGACCTGCTCCGGCTGCCCCCGCGCGACGGCCGCATCCCGCTCGACCGACTCCTGGCCGAGCTGTACGCCCGCGGCGTGCGCTCCCTGCTCCTGGAAGGCGGACCCACCCTCGCGGGCGCCTTCCTCGAAGCCGGGGCCGTCGACCGCGTCGTCGGCTACCTCGCCCCCGCCCTGCTCGGCGCCGGCCCCGCCGCCCTCGGCGACGCCGGCATCACGAACATCACCCACGCCCTGCGCCTCGACATCACCGAGGTCGTCCGGGTGGGCCCCGACCTGCGCATCACCGCCCTTCCCGCCACCGCCCCCAAGGAGCACTGAGTGTTCACCGGAATCGTCGAAGAACTGGGCGAGGTCACCGCCGTCGAGCCGCTCCGGGAAGCCTCCCGCTTCCGGCTGCGCGGCCCCCTCGTCACCCAGGACGCCAAACACGGCGACTCCATCGCCGTCAACGGCGTCTGCCTCACCGTCGTGGAGACCGCCGACGGCGAGTTCACCGCCGACGTCATGCAGGAGACCCTCAACCGCTCCAGCCTCGGCGCCCTGACCGCGGGCTCCCGGGTCAACCTGGAGCGCCCGATGGCCCTCGGCGGACGGCTCGGCGGCCACCTGGTCCAGGGCCACGTCGACGGCACGGGTGAGATCCTTTCGCGCACCCCCTCCGAGCACTGGGAGATCGTCAAGGTCGCCCTCCCGGAGCACCTCTCCCGCTACGTCGTCGAGAAGGGCTCCATCACCGTCGACGGCGTCAGCCTCACCGTCGTCGAGGCCGCAGCCGACTGGTTCACCATCAGCCTCATCCCCACCACCCTCGCGCTGACCACCCTCGGCATCAAGCAGCCCGGCGACCCGGTCAACCTGGAGGTCGACGTCCTCGCCAAGTACGTCGAGCGCCTGCTGGCCGCCGGCGTCGACCCGCTGCGCGCCGACCCGGCGGGAGACTCCCGGTGACCGCCCTGAACTGGCTCAACGCGGAGGCCTTCACGGTCCTCGGCCAGCAGGTCATCTGGTCCGACATGATCGGAAACCTGATGGGCCTGGCCGCGCTCGCCCTCGGCTGGCGCCGCTCCATATGGACCTGGCCCGCCCAGCTGCTGTCCGGCCTCATCCTCATCGCCGCCTACGCCTCCGCGCACCTCGCCGGCGGCGTCGGCAAGCAACTCCTGGTCATCGGCGTGGCCGTCTTCGGCTGGCGCGCCTGGCAGAGCGGCCGACAGCGGGCCCAGGACGGCTCCATCGCCGTGCGCACCGCCACCTGGGCCGAACGCGGACTGCTCCTCGCCGCAGCGGCCCTCGGCACGCTCGCCGTCGGCGGCCTCTTCACGCTCTACCCGGCACTCTCCTGGAGCCCCTGGGCCGACGCCTACATCTTCGTCGGCACCATCGTCGCGATGGTGGCCCAGGCCCGCGGCCTCGTCGAGTTCTGGTTCGCCTGGCTCCTCGTCGACCTCGTCGGCGTCCCCCTCGCCTTCACCGGCGGCCTGGCCTTCTCCGGACTGGTCTACGTCGTCTACTTCGCCCTCGTGGTGTGGGGTGCCTACGACTGGTACCGGCGCTCCCGCACCAACCCCGCCCCGGCCCTCGAAGGAGCAGCGGCATGACCAGCCTCAAGCCCGTGCCCGACATCCCCGAAGAGACCTTCCGCCTCGACCCCGTCGAGCAGGCCGTCCGCGACATCGCCGCAGGCCGGCCCGTCGTCGTGGTCGACGACGAGGACCGCGAGAACGAGGGCGACCTCGTCATCGCCGCCGAGATGGCCACCCCCGAGATCATCGCCTTCATGATGAGCGAGTGCCGGGGCCTGATCTGCGCCCCCATGGAGGGCTCCGAGCTGGACCGGCTCGAACTCCCTCAAATGGTGCAGAACAACACCGAGTCGATGAAGACCGCCTTCACCGTCTCCGTCGACGCGAGCGCCGCCCACGGCGTCACCACCGGCATCTCCGCCGCCGACCGCGCCACCACCCTGCGGCTCCTCGCCGACGGTGTCAGCGGCCCCGGCGAGTTCGTCCGCCCCGGCCACGTCTTCCCGCTGCGCGCCAAGCCCGGCGGCGTCCTGGTCCGCAACGGCCACACCGAGGCCGCCGTCGACCTCGCCCGCCTCGCGGGCCTGCGCCCGGCCGGAGCCATCGTGGAGATCGCCGGCGAGGACGGCGTCATGCTGCGCCTGCCCGAGCTGATCCCCTTCGCCCGCAAGCACGGCCTGACGATCATCTCCATCGAGGACCTGATCGCCTACCGCCGCTCCGCCGAGCCCAAGGTGCGCCGCGAGGCGGAGGTCAACCTGCCGACCGCCTTCGGCGAGTTCACCGCCCACGGCTACCGCTCCACCGTCGACGGCGTCGAGCACGTCGCCCTCGTCCACGGCGAGATCGGCGACGGCTCCGACATCCTGGTCCGCATGCACTCCGAGTGCCTGACCGGCGACATCTTCGCCTCCCAACGGTGCGACTGCGGCCCCCAGCTGCACGCCTCCATGGAACGGATCAGGACCGAGGGCCGCGGCGTCGTCGTCTACCTGCGCGGCCACGAGGGCCGCGGCATCGGACTGCTGTCCAAGCTGCGCGCGTACGAGCTCCAGGAGCGCGGCCGCGACACCCTCGACGCCAACCTGGAGCTGGGACTGCCGGCCGACGCCCGCGACTACGCGGCCGGCGCGCAGATCCTCGCCGACCTCGGCGTGCACAGCGTCCGGCTGCTGACGAACAACCCCGACAAGTCCGCGGCCCTGGAGGCACACGGCATCACGGTCGCCAGCCGGGAGTCGATGCCGGTCGAGGCCGGCGAGCACAATCTGCGGTACCTGCGCACCAAGCGGGACCGGATGGGCCACGACCTGCCCTGGCTGGACGGGACAGTGACCACGTCCGCCTGCGGCAACCAGTGAGCACGCACCACCACCCCGTACGTACCACCACCCACCACCGAGGAGCAGAGCTGTGAGCGGCAAGGGCGCACCCGAACTGAGCGTGAAGAACTGCGGAGACCTGCGCGTCGCCGTGATCGCGGCCCAGTGGCACGAGAAGGTCATGGACGGACTGGTCGACGGAGCCCTGCGGGCCCTGCACGAGCTGGGCATCGACGAGCCGACGCTGCTCCGGGTGCCCGGCAGCTTCGAGCTCCCGGTCGTGGCGAAGGTGCTGGCCGGCCGAGGCTACGACGCCATCGTCGCCCTCGGCGTGGTCATCCGCGGCGGCACCCCGCACTTCGACTATGTCTGCCAGGGCGTCACCCAGGGCCTGGTCCAGGTGTCGATCGACACCGGGGTTCCCGTCGGCTTCGGAGTGCTCACCTGCGACAACGACGAGCAGGCGCTGGACCGTGCCGGCCTCGAAGGCTCGAACGAGGACAAGGGGCACGAAGCGGTCACCGCCGCCGTCTCCACCGCGATGACCCTGCGTACCGTGAGCGAGCCCTGGCGCTAGGGGGCGTCCTGCCGGTCAGGCCGGTCCCGACCGGCACGACATCCCCTGGTCCACAGAGTGAACCCCGGCACCGGGACACCCGGGTGAGCCCGTACTCTAAGGACATCATGGCGAACAAACCCTCCAAGACCTTCGAAGAGCTCTTCACCGAGCTCCAGCACAAGGCCGCCGAAGGCGACCCCGGCACCTCCCGCACCGCCGAACTCGTCCACAAGGGCGTCCATGCCATCGGCAAGAAGGTCGTCGAGGAGGCCGCCGAAGTCTGGATGGCCGCCGAGTACGAGGGCAAGGAAGCGGCCGCCGAGGAGATCTCCCAGCTGCTGTACCACGTCCAGGTGATGATGGTCGCGCGCGGGATCTCCCTCGACGACGTCTACGCACACCTCTGAGTCCGGGCCACCCGCCGGCCCGTTCCCCAGCACGTCCACCCTGCACACCACGCATCAAAGGAAGCCCCATGCTGCGCATCGCCGTCCCCAACAAGGGTTCACTCTCCGGACCGGCGTCGGCGATGCTCCATGAGGCCGGCTACCGGATGCGCAAGGAGTCCAAGGAACTCGTGGTCGTCGACCCCGAGAACGAGGTGGAGTTCTTCTACCTCCGCCCCAAGGACATCGCGATCTACGTCTCCTCGGGCAAGCTCGACATCGGCATCACCGGCCGTGACCTGCTGCTCGACTCCGGCGCCAGCGCCGAGGAGATCCTCCCGCTGAACTTCGGCCGCTCCACCTTCCGCTACGCCACCACCCCCGGCACCGCGAAGGGCCCCGAGGACTTCACCGGCCTGACGATCGCGACCTCGTACGAGGGAATCGTCGCCAAGCACCTGGCCGACCAGGGCATCGACGCCTCCGTCGTCCACCTCGACGGCGCTGTCGAGACCGCCATCCAGCTCGGTGTCGCCCAGATCATCGCGGACGTCGTCGAGACCGGCACCAGCCTGCGCAACGCCGGCCTGGAGGTCATCGGCGAGCCGATCCTCACCTCCGAGGCCGTCGTCATCCGCGGCAACGGCGCCGACGCCGAGGACCCGCAGGTCCAGCAGTTCCTGCGGCGCCTCCAGGGCGTCCTCGTGGCCCGCAGCTACGTGATGATGGACTACGACTGCCGCGCCGAGCACCTCGAGCGCGCCGTCGCCCTCACCCCGGGCCTGGAGTCGCCGACCGTCTCCCCGCTCCACAACGAGGGCTGGGTCGCGGTCCGTGCCATGGTCCCCGCCAAGGAGGCCCAGCGCATCATGGACGACTTGTACGAGCTGGGCGCACGCGCGATCCTCACCACCTCGATCCACGCCTGCCGCCTGTAGGGGCAGTCCGCCGGCCCCGGGCCGACACACCGCCTCCTCCTCCTCCGCACGCCGCACGCCGCACCAGAAGGCAACGCACCATGGCCGAGTCCGCCGCACCGCCCGCACCGCCCGCCCTGCCGGTCACCTTCCGGCCGACCCGCACCCGGGTGGTCCTGCTGGGCGTCGGACTCGCCATGTTCGCCACCATCACGGCCATCGCCGTGATGCTGGAACGCCTCCAGCCGGGCGAGCGGATCAGCTTCGTGTTCACGGCCGTCCTGCTGACCTCCGTCCTCGTCCTGCTCAGCCGCCCCAAGGTGGTCGCAGACGAGGACGGCGTGACCGTCGTCAACCTCACCAACACCCGCCGCCTGGCGTGGGCCGAGATCCTCCGGGTCAACCTCCGCCCCGGCGACCCGTGGGTGTTCCTGGACCTCAGCGACGGCACCAGCCTGCCCGTGCTCGGCATCCAGCCGGGCGTGGCCCGGCAGCAGGCCATCCGCGACGCGCGCGCCCTGCGCGCCCTCGCGGAAATCCGGGGAACCGGCACGGACGACAGCTGACCCCGCCGAACCTCGTCGCCGCCTACCGTTGCGGCCACGATCCCAGTGACTACCCTGGTGGCGGGGCGCAGCCGTGCGCCCTCCCACCGGCCCCGGACCCCGAGGCCCGCGGGCACCTGCAACTTGAGGAGTGACTCCCTCCAGCAATGGACGGATCGTCCGGTAATACCCGCGCCGCCCTCTCCGCGGAGGCGGCGGCATGACCATCCCGCTACTCCTGCTCGCGGCGGCCTTCGCCCTGATCCTCGCCAACGGATTCTTCGTGGCGGCCGAGTTCGGCCTCGTCACCGTGGAACGCCCCGAGGCCGAGCGCGCCGCAGCCGACGGAGACCGCCGTGCCCGCACGGTCGTCAAGGCCCTGCGTGAGCTGTCCTTCCAGCTCTCCGGCACCCAGCTCGGCATCACCATCACCTCCCTCGTGGTCGGCATGCTCGCCGAGCCCGCCCTCGCCGCACTGCTGGCCGGGCCGCTCTCCGCGACCGGCCTCCCGAAGGGAGCCGTCTCCGGCGTCGCCGTCGTCATCGGCATGCTGCTCGCCTCCGCCGTCCAGATGGTCGTCGGCGAGCTCGTCCCGAAGAACTGGGCGGTCTCCCGGCCCCTCCAGGTGGCCCGCTTCGTCGCCGGCCCGCAACACGTCTTCTCGCGCGTCTTCCGGCCGGTCATCGCCGGTCTCAACGCCGTCGCCAACCGGCTCGTACGGGCCCTCGGCGTGGAGCCCACCGAGGAGATGGCCTCCGCCCGCACCCCGGGTGAACTGGTTTCCCTGGTACGCCATTCGGCCCAAGCCGGCGCCCTCGAACAGGACACCGCCGACCTCTTCGTCCGGACCCTGTCGCTGGGCGAGCTCACGGCCCAGCACGTCATGACCCCCCGGGTGAAGGTCAGCGCCCTCCAGCACACGGCCACCGCGGCCGACGTGCTCAACCTGACGCGGGCCACGGGCCTGTCCCGCTTCCCCGTCTACCGCGAACGCATCGACGAGATCACCGGCGTGGTCCACCTCAAGGACGCCCTCGCCGTCGCCGAGAGCGAGCGCGACCGCATCAGCGTGGGCCGGATCTGCGTCCCCCCGCTGCTGGTGCCCGGCTCCCTGCCGGTGCAGCCGCTGCTGGAGCGGCTGCGCAGCGAACAGCCGATGGCCGTTGTCGTCGACGAGTACGGCGGCACCGCCGGCGTCGTCACCCTGGAGGACATCGTGGAGGAACTCGTCGGGGAGGTACGCGACGAGCACGACCTGGCCGAGGACGAGACCCCCGAACTCGCCGCCGTGGCCGCCGAGGACGGCCGCCCCTCCTGGGAGGCCGACGGCAGCTGCCGCGTGCAGACCCTGCGTCGGATAGGCCTGGAGGTGCCCGAGGGCCCCTACGAGACGGTCGCCGGACTCGTCGCCGACCTGCTCGGCCGGATCCCCGCCCCCGGGGACCGCGCGGATCTCCCCGGATGGAAGCTGTCCGTCCGCAGGGTCGGCCGCAACCGGGCGGAACGCGTCCGGCTGGTCCGGCTGGCGGCCGTACCCGCCGCCGGGGGGCTCCGGAAGCCCGCGGGCCCCGCCGGCGCCGCCGTGCCCGGCTCCGGCCGCCGCGGCGAGCCCGCCCCGCAGCGGGCCGAACTGGAAGGCGCCGCCCGGTGAACGCCCTCCAGCTCGTCTTCGCACTGCTCCTCGTCCTCGCCAACGGCTTCTTCGTCGGCGCCGAGTTCGCTCTGGTCTCCGTACGGCGCAGCCAGATCGAGCCGCTCGCGGCGGAGTCCAAGAGGGCCCGCCAGGTGCTCCACGGCCTGGAGAACCTGCCCCTGATGATGGCCGCCGCCCAGTTCGGCATCACCATCTGCTCGCTCACCCTCGGCGCGGTCGCCGAACCCACCGTGGCCCGGCTGCTGGAGCCCGTCTTCCACGCCGTCCACGTGCCGCAGGGGCTGATCCACCCGCTCGGGTACGCCCTCGCGCTCGCCGCCGTGATCTTCCTGCACCTGGTCATCGGCGAGATGGTCCCCAAGAACCTCGCCATGGCCGCCCCCGAGAAGACCGCCCTGTGGTTCAGCCCCGGCCTGGTCGCCTTCGCCCGCCTCTGCGGGCCGGTCACCACCGCGCTCGGGGCCTGCGCCAAGCTGGTCCTGAAGCTCTTCAAGGTCGAGCCCAAGGACGAGGTCGAGGCCGCCTACACCTCCGCCCAGCTGGGCCGGCTCCTCCAGGACTCCCGGCAGGCCGGACTCCTGGAGCAGGTCGAACAGGAGCGGCTGGAGGACGCACTGGAACTGGGCAGCCGCCCCGTCACCGACGTCCTCCTCGACCGGGAGCGCCTGGTCACGGTCGGCCCGGCCGTCACCCCGCGGCAGATCGAACAACTGACCGTGCGGACCGGCTACTCCCGGTTCCCCGTCCGGGCCGACAGCGGAGCCTTCATGGGCTACCTCCACGTCAAGGACGTACTGGACCTGGAGGATCGGGAACGAGCCGTGCCCCAGCGGGTCTGGCGCCGCATGACCACACTGTGCGCCACCGTCCCGCTGGACGACGCCCTCGGCGTCATGCGCCGCGACGCCACCCATCTGGCCCAGGTCGCGGACCAGGCGGGCCGGGTCCTCGGCCTGGTCGCCCTGGAGGACGTGCTGGAGATGCTGGTCGGAGAGGTCCGCGACCCGGCGCACCGGGTTCCGGCCTGACCGGCAAGGACAGCCCCGGCCGTCCGGGGCCGGAGGGACCGCGGCACACCGTCCTTCCGGCCCCGCCGGACGTCACAGCGGCGGCTCCTGGCGCTCCTGGGGCCCGCGGCCCGACAGGACCTCTCCATACGCCTGCATCAGATCCGGCAGCCGCAGGGTGGCCAGGTCGTCCCGCGACGGCTCGCCCGCGAAGCCCGCCAGCCGCAGGTCCCGGTAGGCGCAGCTCTTCTCGTACAGGGTGCGCAGGAAGCGGCCGTTGCCGAGCTCGTCGATCCATCCCTGCTCCACCACGTGCCCGCTGATGCTGCGCAGCTCCTCCAAGGCCTCCTCGTCCCAGTGGTCCCCGTTGGCGTCGGCCAGCACGCCGCCGATGGCGGTCAGCTCCGGCGGCCGGTAGCTGGGGAAGTCCACCCGCGTGGTGAACCGCGAGGACAGCCCCGGATTCGCCGCCAGCAGCCGGTCCATCCCGGCCGGATAGCCGGCCAGGATCACCACCAGGTGGTCCCGGTTGTCCTCGGCCCGCTTCAGGAGCACCTGCAGGGCCTCGTCGCCGTACGCATCGCCCTTGCTGTAACCGGTGTTCGACAGCGAGTACGCCTCGTCGACGAACAGCACACCGCCGATCGCCGAGTCGATCAGCTCGTTGGCCTTCACCGCGGTCTGCCCCAGGAACTCGCCCACCAGATCGGCCCGTTGGGCCTCCACCAGGTGGTCCCCGCCGAGCAGCCCGAGCGCGTAGAAGACCCGTCCGAGGATCCGCGCCACGGTGGTCTTGCCGGTACCCGAGGGGCCGGAGAACACGAAGTGTCGTTTCGGAGGCTGCACCGGCAGCCCCTGACCCGCCCTCAGCCGTGCCATGTGCAGCTGCGCGGAGAGCGCCTTCACCTGCCGTTTGACCGGTTCCAGGCCCACCATCCGCTCCAGCTCCGCCAGCGCCTCGGCCAGCGCCGCCGGGTCCGACGGCCCGGTCGGCAACCCCTCCGCCGAAGCCTGCGGCGGGACGGCCGCCTTGCGCCGCACGCCCTCCATCCGGCCGGGCGGGGGAGGCGGCGGAGCCAGCGGGTCGAGCCCCGCCGGGCCGTCCGCGGCGATGTCCTGGACGGGCCCGCCGCCGGGCGAACCGCCCAGGGCGACCGCCGCGAAGTCCCCGCCGGCCGGGGACGGGCCGTGCCCCGCATAGCCGCCGTACCCCGAATACCCGGCCAGACCCGCCAGATCGGCCATGCCGTCGGTGTCGTCACCGTCCTCGATGGCCGTCAGCCTGGCCGCGGTGTCCATGAAGGAGGGATCCACCCGGTGCACCGCCCGGTACAGAGGCAGTGCCGCCGCACTGCGCCCCGTGCCCTCGTGCGCCCGCGCCAGCCAGTACCGCAGCTCCTTGCGCTGCGGCTGCTCGCTCCGGCAGCGCATCAGCGCCGCCGACAGCAGCGGCTCCGCCTGCCCGTACATCTCCAGCCGGACCCGTGCCATACCGCCGAAGAGTCCCGCCTCGATCCCCAGCAGCGGATCGTTCACCAGCGGCTCGGTGTGCCGGACCAACTGCTCCCAGTCCTTGACCAGATAGGCCCGGCAGGCGTGCAGGAAGCGTACCTGCGCGTCGGTGTCGACGGGCGGCAACGCGGCGAGGGCCTGGTCCAGCTCCGGCACGTGGCGGCCGTCCAGCCAGTGCGAGGCGTGGGCGAGGAGCAGGTCCCGCCGGTTCTCCAGTACTGGCTGCACCCACCAGCCCAGCCAGTACCAGGAGTTCAGGGTTCTGCGGTGCCGGGTGCGCTGCTCGCCGAAGCGGTCCCGGTGCGCGTACATGCGCAATAACGCGTTGCCCGTGTCGACCCGGAGCGCGTGCAGGCCCAGCCACGCGTCGGCCATCGAGGGGTCGAGCCGCACCGCCGTCCGGAACTCCTCCTCGGCCTGCGGGTAGGCGCCCATGGTGCAGGCGTCGACCCCCCGCAACCAGGCGAGTTCGGCCGGGGCGTGCATGCTGCCCGGCGTGCCGAAATCCATCACGTCCCCCACAAGCCTGCCCCGTGGTGCGCCGCAACCCCCGCTTCGAGCGCGCGAGTTGTACCGGTGCCCCGCCTGGCGTCGCTGGAATCAGGGCTGCATCGTACCTGCGCTTTCACACCTTACGTAGGGTGCGGCGGGACCGGTTCGGTCCAGAGCCCAGGGCCTGTGCGGTAACACAGAGTGAACGTTCGGGGGGTGGATGCCGTGCGCGGGACCCCCGTCGAGGGGGGCCGCGGGCAGAACGAAGCCCCCGATCACGGGGGAACAACCGGGGGCTTCGTGTGCGCGGCGGCCGGTAGGGCCCCGCATGGAGAACGTAAGGCCGCTGCGGGCCCCAGGTCAAGCGGGTCGGCGCAGGCCCGGAGAGGCGGACTTCCGAGGCCGTTCAGGCCCGGGGGAGTCCGTCACCTTCAGTGACGGAAGCGGGGTTTCCCGCCGTCGCTCCGGTCTCGCAAGACCACTCGTATCCCGTACCACTCTGGCGTACCAAGGTCTGGGCGAAGGGGCGCGAAGGATCACTGGAGAAGTGCGCGCGCTCCGCGCGCTCCCACCCGTCCCAGAAGTCGGACAGTTCACGCCCGTCCCGGGCGCGGCCCCGCAGCCACGACTGCGCGCGCGGGGTCTCCATCCACAGCAGCCGTGCCAGGTGCGGGCGCAGCGCCCGCCGCCCGGCCCCGACCCCCTCCATCAGGAGCACCGGCGCCGGCTCCAGCACCCGTTCCGGTCCGAGGCGGCGCTCCGCCCAGTCGTACGGGGCCCAGTGGGCCGGCCGGCCGGCGGCGAGGGGCTCCAGCACCCGGGAGCGCAGCCGCTCCTCCCAACCGAAGAGCTCCTCGTGGCTCGCCACGTCGTCCAGGTGCAGCACGGGGGCCCCGCCCAGGGCTGCGGCGAGCCGCCCCGCGAAGGTGCTCTTCCCGGACCCGGCGTGCCCGTCGATCCCGATCAGGCGCACCGGGCCGAGGGAACGCGGCAGGTCGGCGAGCTCCCTCGCGAGTGACTCAAGTGACTGGTGCGGTTCCACCCGACCAGCGTAGACAAGCCCGACACGAGCTGTGGCTTGGGCCTCGGGCCGCCGGGAACCTGGAAGGGTGACACCACCCAAGCGCCGACCCACCCCGGGGGACCACGCGATGACCGCACCCACGCCACGCAGGGCCGTACTCGTCGCCGCGCTGGCGGTCGCCACCGCGGCCACCGCCGCCGTGCCCGGGGGCGGCGCCCCGGCGGTCGCCGCACCCGCCCCGCGCGCCGAGGGCCGCACCGTCGACAACCGCTTCTGGTACTCCTACGGCCACTGGCGGGCGGGCACCCACCAGGGCACCGCGGCCTTCACCGGCACCCGCCCCGGTCTGGAGATCCGGACCGCCGTCGGCCGCACCGAGTACGCCGACCCGCACACCGGACGCCGGAGCACCTGGGAGTACGCCACCTGGACCTCCCCCGTGCACACCTCCACGGTTCCCGCCACCGAGGCCGTCGCTTCCTGGAACGCCCGCACCCCCGCCGGCACCTGGATCCAGGTCGAGCTGCGCGCCACCTACACCGACGGTGCCACCGGCCCCTGGTACGTGATGGGCCGCTGGGCCTCCGGCGACGCGGACATCCGGCGCACCTCGGTGGACGGCCAGACCGACGGCCGGTCCACCGTCTGGACCGACACCCTGGCCGTCGACGCCCCGGCCGCGGCCGGGGGCCTGCGCATCGCCGGCTGGCAGCTGCGCCTGACCCTCCACCGCCGGCCCGGCGCCGCCGAGGGCCCGACGGTGTGGCTGGCCGGCGCGATGGTCTCCGCCGTCCCCGACCGGTTCACCGTCCCGGCCTCCCGCCCCTCCGGAACCGCCCACGAGCTGAAGGTGCCGCGCTATTCGCAGCAGACCCACACCGGCCGCTATCCCGAGTACGACAACGGCGGCGAGGCCTGGTGCAGCCCCACCTCCTCCCAGATGGTCATCGAGCACTTCGGCCGCAGGGCCGATCCCGCCGCCCTGGCCTGGGTGAACCCCGCCTACTCGGACCCGCAGGTTTGTCACGCCGCCCGTTCCACCTACGACGCCGCTTACCGGGGCTGCGGGAACTGGTCCTTCAACGCCGCCTACGCCGCCACCTACAGCGGCCTCGCCGGGGTCGTGACCCGCCTCGGCTCGCTGGCCGACCTGGAGACCGTGGTGCGGGCCGGAATCCCCGCCATCGCCTCTACGTCCTTCCGCGCGGACGAGCTCACCGGCGCCGGCTACGGGACGGCCGGCCACCTGATGACCGTCATCGGATTCACGGCGGTCGGGGACGTGATCGCCAACGATCCCCATGCTCCCGACAACCCGTCCGTCCGCCGGGTCTACCGACGCGCCGAGTGGGAGAAGGTCTGGCTGCGCACCAAGCGCACGACCGCCGGGGGCAAGACCGCCTCCGGAAGCGGCGGGGTCTGCTACCTCTACGCCCCCGCGCTGCCGTCCCCGGCGCAGGTCCTGGCCCTGCGGGCGGTCGGCGTGCTGTGACGGCGGTACGGCGGTGGAGGGAGCAGGGGAGCAGGGGAGCAGGGAGCGGGGGAGCGGGGGAGAACGCTGAAATTACCCGTTGACCAGGCAGCCCCTAGAAGCGGAACATAATGGAGTAAATGGCACATAAAGGCTTCTCGTAGGAGGCGGCCGCCATGACCACCCATCCCAGCATCGAGCACCACCCCGACCTCGCCGAGATGCGCACCCGGTTCGAGCGGGTGACCAGCACCCCCCGCGCGCAGGCCGTCGAGGCACTGGCCCTGATCACGGGCCTGTACCTGGCCGCCTCGCCGTGGATCGCGGGATTCGGCATCCTGATCCCGCTGGCGATCAACAACCTGATCGTCGGCCTCGCGTTCTGCCTGTGCATGGGCGGCCTGGGATCCGCCTACGAGCGCACCCATGCGATGGCGTGGACGGCGGTCGTTCTCGGCGCCTGGACGATCATCGCTCCGTGGGCCATCGCCGGTGAGATGGACACGACGCGCACGGTGGTCAACAACGTGATCACCGGAGCCGTCGCCCTCTGCCTCGGCCTCGCGATGGCGGCCATGGCCGGCCGCAGCCGGGACACCAGGGTCTAACCGGCCCCGGCCCCGGCCCCGGCCCCGGCCCCGGCCCCGGCGCCGTGCACAACCGCATGCCGGGCCCCGACCGCACCGCGTACCAGCCGGAGCGGCCGGGGCCCGGCAGCGTGACGTGCGCCACCAGTGACCCTCGTCTCTACCGCGAAAGCCGCGAATGCTGGCACATTGGACGCCATGACCGCAGACGCCGCCGCCCCGACCGCACCCGCCGGGAACCCCGCTCGTACCGGGGGCCCCGAGGAGCACTCCAACTGGCTTGAGCACGCCCTCGGCTGGACCCTCGTGGTCCTCGTGGCCATGTTCGTCACCCAGGTCGGCTGGCTCTGACGGCACCGCCCCGGTGCGGCGGGGCCGGTACGCCGGCCGCATGCTCCCGTCGCGCGGGTCTGCCATACTTCGGCCGTCCTGTGGCAGTGCGAGGCTGGGGCCGAACGTGAACGACAGTCAGCAGCGTGGCAAGACCAGGCGTTCGCGGGCACGCAGAGCCGAACTCATATCCATCGGGCGCAAGTTGTTCGCCGACACCGCCTACGACGCGCTCTGCATGGACGACATCGCCAGGCAGGCGGGCGTCGCCAAGGGCCTGATCTACTACTACTTCAAGAGCAAGCGCGGCTACTACCTCGCCATCGTCGAGGACTCCGTGGCCGGTCTCGTGGCCCGCGCCCGCGGCGACACCGACCTCCCGAACGCGGAACGGCTCCGCCGCACCGTCGACGGGTACCTCCAGTACGCCGAACACCACCCCGCCGCCTACCGCACCATCGCCACCGGGGGCGTCGGCTGCGACGCCGAGGTGCTCGCCGTCCGCGACGCCGTCCGCGAGGAACTGGTCGCCACCATCGCCGAAGGCGCCTACGGACACCGCACCCTCCCGCCCATCGCCCGGCTCGCCCTCGTGGGCTGGCTCTCCGCCGTCGAAGGGACCACCCTGGAATGGATCGGCGGGCCGAGCGCCCCGGACCGGCCCGGGCGCGCCCGGCTCGGAGCCCTGCTGGCACGCCAGCTCCGCGCGACATTGGCGGTGATCGAGGAGTTCGCCCCGGAGTGTCCGGCACCTCCCCCCGAGGAAGGGACGTTCGAAAACGTCGGTGATCTTGCACCGGTGACGGGAAGCCCCTGATCGGGCATACTCAAGCCGCCGCAGCCGCTGAACAGCCTCTTCCGTGATCCGGGAGGGCAGCATCGGCTGCACAGAGCCCGAGACCCGGCGGCGCGTCCCACACCTCGCGCGTCGCCGCCGTGCCCGAGATGGAGGAGAGCGCCGCCATGACCGACCGCGCCCCGCAGCCGGTGGACCGACAGCTGCCCACCGAGGAGTCCCGTGACCTCCTCGCCCTCGTACGCGAGATCGCCCAGCGCGAGATCCGCCCCCGGGCCGCCGAGGAGGAGGATTCCGGACGGTTCCCCCGAGAGGTCTTCACGCTGCTCTCCGAGGCCGGCCTGCTCGGCCTCCCGTACCCCGGCGAGTACGGCGGCGGCGAGCAGCCGTACGAGGTCTACCTCCAGGTCCTGGAAGAGCTCGCAGCGGCCCGCCTGACCGTCGGCCTCGGTGTCAGCGTCCACTCCCTGGCCTGCCACGGCCTCGGCGGCTACGGCACCAAGGAACAGCAGGCCGCGCACCTGCCCGCGATGCTCGGTGGCGGCCTCCTGGGCGCCTACTGCCTCTCCGAGCCGGCCGCCGGCTCGGACGCCGCCTCCCTCACGACCAAGGCGGTCCGCGACGGCGACGACTGGATCATCACCGGCACCAAGGCCTGGATCACCCACGGCGGGGTCGCCGACTTCTACACCGTCCTCGCCCGCACCGGCGTCGAGGGGCCCAAGGGCATCACCGCCTTCCTCGTTCCCGGGGACGCGGCCGGACTGACCGCAGCCGTGCCCGAGAAGAAGATGGGCATGAAGGGCTCTCCCACTGCCCAGCTGCACTTCGACGGCGTGCGCGTACCGGACTCCCGCCGCATCGGCGAGGAGGGGCAGGGCTTCTCCATCGCCCTGGCCGCGCTCGACGCGGGCCGCCTGGGCATCGCGGCCTGCGCCATCGGCGTCGCCCAGGCGGCACTGGACGAGGCGCTCACGTACGCGCTGGACCGCAAGCAGTTCGGCCACCCCATCGCGGACTTCCAGGGGCTGCGGTTCATGCTGGCCGACATGGCCACCAAGATCGAGGCCGGCCGGGCGCTCTACCTCGCCGCGGCGCGCCTGCGGGACGCCGGCAAGCCGTTCTCCCGGCAGGCAGCCATGGCCAAGCTCTTCTGCACCGACGCTGCGATGGCCGTCACCACCGACGCGGTGCAGGTCCTCGGCGGCTACGGCTACACCGCGGACTTCCCCGTCGAGCGCCTGATGCGCGAGGCGAAGGTGCTCCAGATCGTGGAGGGCACCAACCAGATCCAGCGCATGGTCATCGCACGTCACCTGGCGGGGCCCGAAACGCGCTGACGAGGTTCGTGGCCGGACGGGTCAGTACAGCCCGCTGCCGGCCGAGGGCCAGACCGGGGACGACGTGAGCCGGGACCACTCCGGGTCCCGCCGGCCGGGCAGGGTGCGGCCGGCGTCGGCCCACCGGGCCAGCAGGTCCCGGTAGATCGGCGGATCGGGCACCTGCTGCTCACGTTGAGGCTCCCGGGGCAGCGGGCGCTGAACCGGTTCTTCGAAACCCGACGAGATCGAACGGCGCCTTCGGCCCGTTGCAGACTGAAGCGTGCTCATGCACGGCCAACGCGGGACGGAAGCCACGGGTAATCGCCCCTGGCGTGCGCGGATCCGTTCGAGGAGTCCCCGGGAGCACGCTGGAGGCGGGGCCCGGCGGGCCGGAAAGCCGGCGGCGGCTCGACGGCGCGTCGGGGCAGTGGGTGGGTGCGGTGGTTCGTCGGGGCGGTGGATCCCGCCCCGGAACCACCCGCCCGGTGGGTTTCCGCCCCCGTGGGCCCCCGCTCCTCGCTCCTCCCGGTGGGCCGAAGCCCTGCCACTTCGTGCCCGGCTGTCAGGGCGTGCCAGAAGTCTGGCACCGCAGCATGTTTCTGACGTACCGTCATATCTGCCTGTGCTGCCCTCGCCCTCGCCCTCGCCTGCCCCGGAGGTCCGTCATGCCCGCAGACCGGCCCGTCGCACTCGACGAGTACCCCATCCACCAGGCCCCCCTGTCGATGAAGCACCTCGTCAGCGGCGACCGGAACGCCTACGACCGGTGCATCTTCCACGTCTTCGACCACGCCGGCCGTGCCGTCCTGATCCTCGGCCTCGGCGTCTATCCCAACGCCGGGGTCATCGACGCCTACGCCACCCTCCGCCTCGGTGACGAGTTGCTGGCGGTCCGGGCCTCCGACGCCCTCACCGACGACCGCATGAACCTCTCGGTGGGCCCCTTGTCCATCACCGTCGACGTGCCGCTCAAGCGGCTCACCCTGCGCTGCGCCCCTGATTCCGGCGACCCGCACGGGCTCTCGTACGACATCACCTGGACCGCTGAGTTCCCCGCGGTCTGGGAACCGCACCACATCCAGCGGCGTGGCGACCGGCTCATGCTGGAAGGCCGCCGCTTCGTCCAGGCGGGCCACGTCACCGGGACGATCCGTGCCAAGGGCGAGGAGTTCACGCTCACGGCGGGGGAGTGGACCGGTACCCGGGACCGCAGCTGGGGCGTGCGGCCGATCCCCGGAGAGGAGGGCGGCCGGGCGGCCGAGGAGCACCGGCCCGAGGGCTTCCACTGGCTCTGGATCCCGGTCCGCTTCGCGGACCGCTTCGTCATGGTGATCGCCCAGGAGGACGCCGACGGCCACCGCACCCTGAACGAGGCCGTGCAGGTCTTTCCCGAAGGCAGGGGCCGCCCGGACCTCCAGCTCGGCTGGCCGCACACCGAGATCCGCTACCGTCCTGGCAGCCGGCAGCCCGAGAGCGCCGTCATCCATCTCACCGACCCGTCCCGCAAGCCCCTGGAGCTGGGGGTGGAGATACTGAACTCCTCCCCGCTCGCCGTCGGCGCCGGCTATCCGCCCGCCGGTGACTGGCAGCACGGCACCTGGCAGGGGCGCGACTGGAGCGACCGCCGGGTCTACGACCTCTCCCACCCGGCCGCCCACCCCATGGCCGCCTTCGGGGTCACCGACCACTCGGCCCGATTCACGCTCGACGGCCGGACCGGGCACGGCATCTTCGAGCACGGCAGCTTCGGGCGCCACGACCCGAGCGGATTCACCGACCACGCCTCCGTCGCCCCGTAGCTGCCGGCCCCGTCCCCGCAGCCCCCTCACGTCCCCCGCAGATCCAGGTCCGAGCAGGAGAAGGGGTCTCCATGGCAACCGCACCACGTCCGCGCACCTCCACCCGGGAGCCCGAGGAACTCGGTCGCCGCCTCGGCGCGTGGCTCGACGGCCGGCTCCCCGGGGCGGAGGTCACCAACGTCTCCGTCCCCGGGTCGAACGGGATGTCCAGCGAGACCCTCCTCTTCGACATAGAGCACCCCGACACCCCGCTGCGTGCGTGCGCGCTGCGGCTCGCCGCCGACCCGGCGGCCTACACCGTCTTCCCGACGTACGACATGGCGCGCCAGCATCGCGTGATGAGTCTGGTCGCCGAGCACACGGACCTGCCCGTCCCCCGCGTGCAGTGGTTGGAGGAGGATCCCGGGCCGCTGGGCGCGCCGTTCTTCGTGATGGCCCGCGCCGAGGGCCGGGTCCCGCCCGACGTCATGCCCTACACCTACGAGGGCAACTGGCTGCACGCGGCGACGGACGCCGAACGGGGCGTGCTCCAGGAGGCGAGCATCTCGCTGCTGGCCCGGCTGCACGACCAGTTCCCGGCCGAGGAGGCCGAGTTCCTGCTGCCCACAGGTGAGGGCTGTCCCCTGCATCGGCACGTGGAGGCGCAACGGGCCTACTACGCCTGGGTGGTGGGCGGACTGTCGCCCTCCCCGCTGATCGAGCGGGCCTTTGCACGCCTGGAGGAGCTGTGGCCGGCCGACCCCGGCCCCGCCGTCCTGAACTGGGGCGATGCCCGTATCGGCAACGTCGTCTACGACGGCTTCACACCAGTGGCCGTCCTGGACTGGGAGATGGCGGCGTACGCCCCGCGCGAGGTGGACCTCGGCTGGACGGTGTACCTCCACCGGTTCTTCCAGGACCTCACCGTGAGCTTCGGCCAGTCCGGTCTGCCGGACTTCCTGCGCCGGGAGGACCTGGAGCGCCGCTACGCCGAACTGACCGGCCACACACCGCGGGACATGGAGTTCCACACCCTCTACGCGGCCCTGCGGCACGCCATCGTGATGCTGCGCATCGCCTACCGGCAGGCGCACTTCGGGGAGGTCGAGGTCCCGGCGGACCCGGACGGCCTGATCCTGCACCATGCGAGCCTGGCCGCCATGGTGCAGGGGACGTACTGGTAGGGGAGGGGCGGGAGTGACGGACGGGCGGGGCTCAGGCCGCCTGCGCGTGCTGCTGACGCGTCTGCGCCTGGGGCTGTGGCAGCAGCGGGCGCACGACGCGGATCGGGCGCGAGCCCGGGCCCCCGACGTGCGAGAAGGGCTGCGTCCGCCAGTCCAGGCCCTGGGGCAGGGCCGACGGGGCGAAGGAGTCGGGTTCCGGTGCCTGCGCCGACTGGGTCACGCCGACCGTCGGCAGGGCTTCGGCGGCGGGCCGGCCGGTGCCTGCGCACACGGTGAGCCCGAAGGGGTTCCACGGGGTCAGGCAGAGCGCGTGCTGCGGCAGGAACTCCTCGTCGGCGACGAGGGCGATCGACTGGCCGCAGTCCGGGCAGGTCGCGTGGCGGATCTCGAACCCCTCGACCTCGTCGAGGTATTCGCCGTCCTCCGGGTACCCGTCGTCCTCGGCATCGAGCGGTTCGACAGGCTCCGGTTCGCTGCGACCGGCGCGCTTGGTGTTCGGCATGGATGTACTCCCCCTTGGGTGGGCCGGGCGGGCAGGTACTTCGGCCTCGGCCACAGCAACCACTTCCCGTCGAGCGTCACGAGTAACCACAACAGACCGGCCTCCACCTGCATACCCCTGTGGCCTTGGTCACATGCCTGGCGCAGATGCCTCCAGTGGGCGGACAGCACTGGGCCTGGAGTGCCTTTGGCCGTAAGTTGAGCGGCTATGAGTGCAATGGAGGAGCTGGACCGCCAGATCGTCGATCTGCTCGTGCGGGACGGGCGGATGAGCTACACGGATCTGGGCAAGGCCACGGGACTGTCCACGTCGGCGGTCCATCAGCGGGTACGCCGACTGGAGCAGCGCGGGGTGATCCGGGGCTACGCGGCTGTGGTCGACCCGGAGGCCGTCGGCCTGCCGCTGACCGCATTCATCTCGGTCAAGCCCTTCGACCCGAGCGCCCCGGACGACATCGCCGACCGGCTGGCCGGCGTTCCCGAGATCGAGGCCTGCCACAGCGTCGCGGGCGACGAGAACTACATCCTGAAGGTGCGCGTCGCCACCCCGTTGGAGCTGGAGGACCTGCTGAGCCGGCTGCGGGCCCTGGCGCACGTCTCGACGCGTACGACGGTGGTCCTCTCCACCCCCTACGAGGCGCGCCCGCCCCGCGTGTGACGCCCGCGGGGTCCTCGTGGGGGACCCCGGCGGTCGGGGGCGGCCGGCCGACGCGGGACACTGGTCGGCATGACTGACCGCACCGCCCCCTCCGCCGACGCCGCCGGAGCGCCGACCAGGACCGTCCTCCTCCGCGGGGGCGAAGTACACAGCCCCGCCGACCCCTTCGCCACGGCGATGGTCGTCGAGCGCGGCCACATCGCCTGGGTGGGTTCCGAAGGCGCGGCCGACGCCTTCGCGCAGGGTGTCGACGAGGTCGTCGATCTCGGTGGGGCGCTCGTGACCCCCGCCTTCACCGACGCCCATGTCCACACGACCTCCGCGGGCCTGGCCCTGACCGGGCTGGACCTCACCGGAGCCCGCTCGCTGGCCGCCGCGCTGGACCTGGTAAGCGCGTACGCGGCGAGCCGGCCGGCCGACCGGGTGCTGCTCGGACACGGCTGGGACGCCGCCCGCTGGCCCGAGCGGCGCGCGCCGCGGCGCGCCGAGCTCGACCGGGCCACCGGTGGCCGTCCGCTCTATCTCAGCCGCATCGACGTGCACTCGGCCGTGGTCAGCACGGCCCTGCTCGACCTGGTTCCGGGAGTGCGCCCCGACGGGGACCTGCCGCTGACCGCCGACGACCACCACGCCGTGCGGCGGGCCGCGCTGGCCGCGGTCACGCCCGCCCAGCGCGCCGAGGCGCAGCGGGCCGCGCTGGACCGGGCCGCCTCCCTCGGGATCGGCTCCGTGCACGAGTGCGGTGGCCCCGACATCTCGTCGGCCGAGGACTTCACCGCTCTGCTGGCCCTTGCGGCGGAGCGGCCCGGGCCGCGCGTGTTCGGGTACTGGGCCGACCGGGACCTGGACCTGGCCAGGGAGCTGGGGGCCGTGGGGGCCGCCGGTGACCTCTTCGTGGACGGCGCCCTCGGTTCGCACACCGCCTGCCTGCACGCCCCGTATGCCGATGCCTCGCACTCGGGGACGGACTACCTGGACGCGGCGGCGGTCGCCGAGCACGTGGCGGCCTGCACCGAGGAGGGGCTCCAGGCGGGCTTCCACGCCATCGGTGATGCGGCGATCACGGCGGTGGTCGAGGGGGTCCGCGCGGCCGCCGAGAAGGTCGGCCTGGGGCGGGTCCGGGCGGCCCGGCACCGGGTCGAGCACGCCGAGATGATGACCCCGGCCACCATCGCCGCCTTCGCGGAGCTGGGACTCACCGCCTCGGTGCAGCCCGCCTTCGACGCGGCGTGGGGTGGCGAGGAGGGGATGTACGCCGACCGGCTCGGAGCCGACCGCGCCCGGACCCTCAACCCGTACGCGGCGATGCTCAGGGCCGGGGTGCCGCTGGCCTTCGGCTCGGACGCGCCGGTGACCCCGCTGGACCCGTGGGGCACCGTCCGGGCGGCCGCCTTCCACCGGACGCCTGAGCACCGGGTCTCGGTGCGGGCCGGCTTCACCGCGCACACCCGGGGCGGCTGGCGGGCCCTGGGCCGCGACGACGCGGGGATCCTCGTGCCCGGCGCTCCGGCCGACTACGCGGTCTGGCGGACGGGCGAGCTGATCGTGCAGGCCCCGGACGACCGGGTCGCCCGCTGGTCCACCGATCCGCGCTCCGGCACCCCCGGACTGCCCGACCTGACGCCCGGTTCCGAACTGCCGGTGTGCCTCGCCACCGTCGTCGGCGGGCGGGAGGTATTCGTACGCCCACAGGGGTGATCCGGTCGGCCTCGGTTCGGTACCGGCGGCCGGACCCGGATAGGTTCGGCCGGGTCCACCACAGGACGTCGTGCCGGACGGATCCGTCTGCTCAGCGCGCCCGCGCCTCGGGGGCGAGGGAAGGTTTCGCCGGGCGGCGGGTGGCCCCAGGTCGGGGTCCGGAGGTCCAGTAGACAACGGTCACGGCGGCCCGCAGCCAGCGGGAGTCTGATCGGCCCGAAGGACCGCGGGCCCCGATCACCCGCCCGGTGCCGCTGGTGCCCGCACCGTCGGGGCGGGCCGCGGCCGATGTTCTAGAGTCATCCTCTGCGACCAGACGTACAGGACGTGCGCGAGCACAAAAGGGGACTCAGTGAGCGACGGCGGACAGCGGGCCTACGGGCCGCTCGGTACAGCCTTGGTGATTATTCCGACCTACAACGAGGCGGAGAACATCGGGCTGATCGTCGGCCGCGTCCGGGCGGCGGTTCCCGAGGCCCACATCCTGGTCGCCGACGACAACAGCCCCGACGGCACCGGCAAGCTCGCCGACGAGCTCGCCGCCGGTGACGACCACGTGCACGTCCTGCACCGCAAGGGCAAGGAAGGGCTCGGCGCCGCCTACCTCGCGGGTTTCGTCTGGGGTCTGGACGAGGGCTACGGCGTGATCGTCGAGATGGACGCCGACGGTTCCCACCAGCCCGAGGAACTGCCCCGCCTGCTGACGGCATTGGCCGGCGCCGACCTGGTCCTGGGCTCGCGCTGGGTGCCGGGCGGCCGTGTCGTGAACTGGCCCAAGACCCGTGAGTTCCTCTCGCGCGGCGGTTCGACCTACTCCCGGCTGATGCTGGATCTCCCGCTGCGGGACGTCACCGGTGGATACCGGGCCTTCCGCCGGGAGACCCTGGAGGGGCTGGGCCTGGAGGACGTGGCCTCCGCGGGCTACTGCTTCCAGGTGGACCTGGCCCGCAGGGCCGTGCAGAAGGGTTTCCGCGTGGTGGAGGTTCCCATCACGTTCGTCGAGCGCGAGTTCGGCGACAGCAAGATGAACAGGAGCATCGTCGTGGAGGCACTCTGGCGGGTCAGCCAGTGGGGCCTCAAGGCGCAGGCGGCCAAGCTCCTGGGCAAGGGCGGCGGCACGTCGGGCGACAGGTCCTGAGGCGAGGGCGGAGGCACATCGGCCGACGGGTCCTGATTCCGGGGAGCCTGTCGACCACGCCGGGTCGCGGGCGCCGTCCCGCGCCGCTCTCCGGTCCGGCCCCGGGGCACGCCCCCTAGGGGGGCCTCCGTACCTCCGGCTGAGGACACTTTTATCCGGCCCCAGGCACACTGGATGCTATGACGACCGGCACTGGATCCCTGCGAACGGGCACCCCGACGGCTTCCCGTCGGCGCTCGCCCGCCCGAACCTTCCTCCCCCTGGCCATCGCCGCCTGGCTGATCCTGGAGATCTGGCTGCTCGGCATGGTCGCCGACGCGGCCGGCGGGCTGGCCGTGGCCGCACTGATCGCCGGCGGACTGGTCCTGGGCGCGGTGGTCATCAAGCGTGCCGGGCGACGGGCCTTCAAGAACCTGACGGACACCTTCCAGCAGGCCCAGCAGGGGCGGCAGCCCGCCCCGCAGCAGCCCGGCCGGGGCAATGGCCTGACGATGCTGGCGGGCCTGCTCCTCATGCTCCCGGGCCTGCTGTCGGACGTCGCGGGCCTGCTCCTGCTGCTCCCGCCCGTCCGGGCGTGGGCCGGTCGCAGGGCCACGCGTTCTCTGGAGCGGAAGATGGCCGCGGCACCTTCGGGCAGCTTCGGCGATGCCTTCCAGCAGGCCCGCATCCACTACCCCGACGGCAAGATCGTCCAGGGAGAGGTCGTCCGCGAGGACCGGCCGGGGGCGCCGGACGGCCCGGACACCACCTACCGCCCGCCGCTCACGCCGTAGGCTCGCGATCACGCCGAGGGGCCCCGCCACACACTGTGTGGCGGGGCCCCTCGGCTTGTGCGTTCGTCCGGCTGTCAGGCGGACTTGCGGCTGTCCCGCGGATGCACGGCAATGTTCATGGCGCCGGAGCGCAGGACCGCCAGCCGTTCGGCCAGCACTTCCTCCAGCTCCTCGCGAGTGCGTCGCTCCATGAGCATGTCCCAGTGCGTTCGCGCAGGCTTGCCCTTCTTCTCTTCGGGCCCGTCCCCGTCCACGAGGAGTGCCATGGCGCCGCACGCCTTGCACTCCCACTCCGGCGGAATCTCTGCCTCAACCGAGAACGGCATCTCAAATCGATGTCCGTTCTGGCATGCGTACTCCACCGCCTGGCGCGGGGCCAGATCGATGCCGCGGTCCGTCTCGTAGCTGGTAACCACGAGGCGCGTACCGCGGAGAGCTCGCTCACTCATGAATCGTGCCTCCCGGGCTTGTCGCCCACAGGACAGGTGTCGCTGTCGTCGTCATCCGGTCAACGTCCGGTCGGCGGTATAGATTCCCGCTCCGGGTCGTGCGTCGCCCGTCGTACCGCCCCTTGTTGTACCCACCAGTGCCCGTTTTGTCACATCTGGCAGCAGATGTCACCCAACGTCTAGACTTCTTTGGCGTGCAGTAACGGTCCGCCTGGCAGGCCAAAGGCGTACACTACCGCCCCTTCGCCGCAACGTCTAAATCCGTTCGGAATTCGTTCGTGAATCCGGATCGGGCGCGGGCGGGAACCCGGTCTCAGATCCGCTCCGGAACAGGATTGCCCGCCGCCTCCACCGCGCGGCGCACCGGCACTCGCGCCAGCAGCAGGAACCCCAGTGCGAAGAAGGCCACCAGCGAGATGATCGCGTCCCGGTAGCTGCCCGTCAGCTGGTACGTCAGACCGAAGACGAGCGGCCCCACCCAGCTCAGGCCGCGGTCGCTCATCTCGTACGCCGAGAAGTACTCGGCCTCCTTGCCCGCGGGCACCAAGTGCGAGAACAGCGAGCGCGACAGCGCCTGGCTGCCGCCCAGCACCAGGCCGATCATGGCGGCGAGGGCGAAGAACCACACCGGCGTCCGGGCGGGCAGGAAGTAGCCGACCCCCAGCGTCACCGTCCACGCCACCAGCGAACCCAGGATCGTCCGCTTGGCGCCGTAGATCCGGGCCAGTCGGCCCATGGCCAGCGCGCCGCCGACCGCCAGGACCTGCACCAGCAGGACCGCCCCGATGAGGGTGCCCTGTTCCAGTTGCAGCTCCTCGGAGCCGTAGACGGAGGCCTGGGAGATCACCGTCTGCACGCCGTCGTTGTAGATCAGGTACGCCAGCAGGAACGACAGCGTCAGCGGATAGCGCCGCATGTCCTTGAACGTGGCCACCAGCTGCTTCCAGCCGCTGACGGCCGGTGCCGCTCCCGGCTCCCGGACCACGGCGCGGTCGCGCAGCCGACGCAGCGGGATCAGCGCGAAGGCGCCCCACCACAGTCCCGCGGAGGCCAGGCAGATCCGGATGGCCATGCCCTCCGAGACGCCGAAGGTGTCGTGGCCCAGATAGAGGGCCAGGTTCATGACGAGCATCACGGAGCCGGCGGTGTAGCCGAAGGCCCAGCCGCGCGAGGACACGGTGTCCCGCTCGTCCGGGGTGGAGATCTGCGGCAGGTAGGCGTTGTAGAGCACCATCGACACGGACAGCGACGCATTCGCCACGATCAGCAGGAAGCCGCCGAGCAGGTACCGCTCGCCGCCCAGGAGGAACATCGCCGTCGTCGCCGCCGCCCCGGTGTACGCAGCCGCCGCCAGCAGCGGCTTCTTGCGGCCCGTCCGGTCTGCGACCGCGCCCGCGAGCGGCATCAGCAGGACGGCCAGGATCACCGACGCCGAGACCGAATAGGCGAAGAAGGATCCGGCCCGCACCGGTATGCCCAGCGGGTGCACGAAGCCCTCGGCGTCCGCGGCGGCCTTGGCCACCGAGGTGAGGTAGGGGCCGAGGAACACCGTCAGCACGCTCGCCGAGTACACCGAAACGGCGAAGTCGTAGAAGTACCAGCCGTGCTGCTCGCGCTTGCGTGCCGCCGCTGCGGCGGCCGTCCCGGCCGTGGCGGCTCTGCCGTCCTCCGCCCCGGATTCCGCTTCCTCGGTCCTGCTGCCGTTGTCCGCGCTCACTCGGTGTCCCCCTCGGTGGTCCCGTACCGCGACGGCCGCCGGATCCGCCGCGGCGGCCGAGGGCGGGTCAGGCCCAGGCGCCGCGCCGGTCCAGCACCGTGCGCAACATGTCGATGTGGTCGGTCATGATGCCATCGACACCCAGGTCGAGGAGAGCCTCCATACGTTCCGGTTCGTTCACGGTCCACACGTGGACCTGCAGGCCCCGCTCGTGCGCGGTCCGGACGAAGCGCCGGTCCACCACCCGGATGCCCGCCTGGGTCTCCGGAACCTGGGCGGCCACCGCCCCGACGCGCAGCGCCGCCGGGATCGCGTACGAGCGCAGCCGCAGCCCGACCACCCCGCGCACGCCGTACGAGGTCGCCAGCCGTGGACCGGCGATCCTCTGGGCGCGGGCCACCCGGCTCTCCGAGAAGGAGCCCACGCAGACCCGGTCCCAGACCCCGGCGCGCGCGATCAGGTTGACCAGCGGGTGCAGTGCCGACTCGGCCTTGACGTCGATGTTCCAGCGCGCGTCCGGGAACTCCTCCAGCAGCTCCTCGAAGAGCGGCAGCGGCTCGGTGCCCCCCACCCGGGCCGTGCGCACCCGCTTCCAGGGCAGCTCGGCGATCCGGCCGCGGCCGTCGGTGACCCGGTCCAGCGTGGAGTCGTGGAAGGCGACGAGCTTGCCGTCGGCCGTGGCGTGCACATCGGTCTCGAAGTACCGGTAGCCCGCCCCGGCGGCCCGGCGGAACGCCGCGGCGGTGTTCTCCAGCCCGTCCGCGGCACCTCCCCGGTGTGCGAAGGGGATCGGAGCCGGGTGGTCCAGATACGGATGGCGAAGGCGTACGTGCGTCACGGCGGCAGTATCCCCCGCGGCGGCCGGGAGCGGTGGTACGCGTGGTGAACGGGACAGGGCCCTGGTGCAGGTGGACTGACTCGTGGCACGCTGTGCCCCGGAGAGCAATCCAATCCAGGCCTCTACCGAGGCCAATCGGACGAAAGTGGACCGCACGCCATGGCCGAATGGACCTCAGCGGTCGGTGCCGCCCAGCTGGCCCGCCTCATCACCTCGCAGCAGGAGCGGAACTCCGTGCCGGGCGCCCGCAAGCCGCCCGCCTACCGCACGCTCGCCGACGGGGTCCGGCTGCTCGTTCTGGAGGGCCGGGTCCCGGTCGCCGCCCGGCTCCCCGCCGAGCGCGAGCTCGCCGCCGCCCTCTCCCTCAGCCGTACCACCGTCGCCGCCGCGTACGAGGCGCTGCGCGGGGAGGGCTTCCTCGAATCCCGCCGCGGCGCGGGCAGCTGGACGTCCGTCCCCGCGGGCAATCCACTGCCCGCCCGGGGGCTCGAACCGCTGCCGCCCGAGTCCCTCGGCTCGATGATCGACCTCGGCTGTGCCGCCCTCCCCGCCCCCGAACCGTGGCTGACCCGGGCCGTCCAGGGCGCCCTGGAGGAGTTGCCCCCGTACGCGCACACGCACGGCGACTATCCGGCGGGCCTCCCGGCGCTGCGCCGGATGCTCGCCGACCGCTACACCGAGCAGGGCATCCCCACCATGCCCGAGCAGATCATGGTGACCACCGGGGCGATGGGAGCCATCGACGCCATCTGCAGCCTCTTCGCGGGCCGCGGCGAGCGGATCGCCGTCGAGTCGCCCTCCTACGCCAACATCCTCCAGCTGATGCGCGCCGCCGGGGCCCGGCTCGTACCGGTCGCCATGGGCGACGGGCTGACGGGCTGGGACATGGACGTCTGGCGCCAGGTCCTGCGCGACTCGGCGCCGCGCCTCGCCTACGTCGTGGCCGACTTCCACAACCCCACCGGAGCCCTGGCCTCCGAGGAGCAGCGCCGCGCGATGGTCGCGGCGGCCCGCTCCGCGGGAACCGTCCTCGTCGCCGACGAGACCATGCTCGAACTCCAGCTGGAGCCGGATCTGGAGATGCCCCGCCCGGTCTGCGCCTTCGACCCGGCCGGCAGCACCGTGATCACCGTGGGCTCCGCCAGCAAGGCCTTCTGGGCGGGCATGCGGATCGGCTGGGTCCGTGCGGCTCCCGACGTGGTCCGCAGCCTGGTCGCGGCCCGCGCCTACGCCGACCTGGGCACGCCGGTGCTGGAGCAGCTCGCGGTGAACTGGCTGATGCGGACCGGCGGCTGGCAGCAGGCGGTGGAGATCCGCCGGCAGCAGGCCAGGGAGAACCGCGACGCACTGGTCGCGGCGGTCCGGCGGGAGCTCCCGGGCTGGGAGTTCGAGGTCCCGGCCGGCGGCCTGACCCTGTGGGCCCGCGCCGGCGGCCTGTCCGGCTCCCGCCTGGCCGAGGTGGGTGAGCGGGTCGGGGTGCGGGTCCCCTCGGGCCCGCGGTTCGGTGTGGACGGCGCCTTCGAGGGCTACGTCCGCCTGCCCTTCACCGTCGGCGGGCCGGTGGCCGAGGAGGCCGCCGGCCGCCTGGCGGCGGCAGCGAGCCTGGTCGGCAACGGCGCGGGCGACAGCGGAGCCGAACCTCCGCGCACCTTCGTGGCGTAGCCCGGCGAGGGGCCGCGCGGTGACCCCGTCACGGCATGGGCAGGAGCGCGTCCGGCGCCCGGTCCAGCCCCGCAGGCCGGGCGCCGGCGGTCCGGGGCCGCGCCGCCGTCCCGCCCCGGACGGTGCCCCCGGTCACGGCCGTTCCGGCACGTCGAGGGCCGCCGCGCCCACGGCCTTGGCCAGGGCCGGCCCCGGCCCCGGCTGCCGCTCCGGCAGGAGTTCCAGCACGGCCTGCCGGTGCGCCGGATGCGCGGCCTCGTCGTAGGGGTCCGGGGTCGCCGGGACCTGGAGGCGGTGCACCGGACCCGTACCGAGCCGCGCGTACCCGCGCCCGGGCGGGACCAGGGTCGTGGGCGTGGTGTGCGGCGGCAGCCCCAGGACGTCGGAGATCTGCTGGATCGCGGCGGGCCCGAGCACGATCCGGGCACGCGTGTGCTGCCACACGGAGTCGTGGAGCAGCTCCAGGTGGTCGAACTGCTCGGCCACGACCACCGTGACGTGGGCGGGCCGCCCGTGCCGCAGCGGCACCTGGAGGTGCGTCATGGGGTCCGGCCCGCCCTCGGCCACCGCGAGGTGCGCGAGCACGCTCGGCTGGTCCAGCAGGATCCACAGCGGGCGCCGGGTGTCCTCCGGTGCCGGCCGTCCGGCCTCGCGGGCCCGGTGGATGGCGATGAGGCGGCGTTCGGTCTCCTGTGCGGCCCACTCCAGGGTGGCCACCGCGCCCACCGGTCCGCACTCCACGGCGAGGACGCCGCCGCGGCCGGACAGGCACGCGTACTCGCCGCTGCCGCCGCCGTCGACGACCAGGAGGTCGCCGCCGTGCCGCAGGGCCTGCAGGGCGAGCGACCGGAGCAGGGTGGAGGTGCCGCTGCCGGGCTGGCCGACGGCGAGCAGGTGGGGTTCGGTGGAGCGAGGGCCGGTACGCCAGATGACCGGCGGCACGTCGCGGGGCTCGTCGCCGTCCACGACGGGCAGCGTCCGCTGCACGTTGCCGGCATCGGTGAAGCCGAGCACGCTCTCGCCGGGGGAGCTGACGAACGGCTGGGCGGCGATGCCCGTGGGCAGCGCGGCCAGCACGCTCACGTCGAGCTGGTTGCCCTCCTCGTCCCAGTCGAAGAGGTACTCCCGTCCGCGCCCGGACTTGGCGTGCAGCAGCGCCTCGATCCTGGCCCGCGAGGCGGCCTCGCCGTCGGTGAAGTAGGCCGGGTAGCGGATGTGGAGCCGGGTCAGCCGACCTGCCTGGTCGAACTCGTAGCCGCTGAAGGCCTTGTCCCACTCCCCGCCGTGGGAGAAGAGCGGACTGGGGTCCTCCGGGATGGAGAAGTAGGGCACGAGGGCCTCGTAGAGGGAGCCGAGCCGTTCGGCCTCGGCATCGCTCGGCCCGGTCTTCACCGGGGTGCGGTCGCGCCCGTGCCAGGCCGCCGTCGCCATGAGGGTGATCAGGGCGAGGAGCGGGCCGTAGGGGACGAGTGCGACCACCAGGACGCAGGCCGCGCCGAGGAACAGCGCGGGACCGCGCTTGTCCTTGGGGGTCTCGGACCATCGGCGCCGTCCGGCCGCGGCCAGGACGCGCAGGCCGCGTCCGATGACGAGGAGGGGATGGAGGACGTCCGTGGCGCTGTCGGCGGCCGTGCGAGCGATGTCGCGGCCCCGGACCAGCGAAGCGGTGCCGCTGCTGAGAATGCGGGGGAGTGGGCGCCGGGCCACGGGCGTCTCCTGGAGTTCCGGTCGTGAGCGGTGTTACGGGTGGGGCTGGGGTGCCTGCTCGGGGGGCGGCTAGAGCTTGATCCCGCCGAGCAGGCTCGCAAGGCTCGCGGTGCTCGCCGTGATGCTCGGGGCGATGGCGGAGCCGGCGAGGAAGAAGCCGAAGAGCGAGCAGACGAAAGCGTGCGTCAGCTTCATCCCGTCCTTCTTGAAGAACAGGAAGCAGATGATGCCGAGCAGGACCACGCCTGAAATGGACAGGACCATGAGGAGTTCTCCTGGTTGGTGGGGACAGTCACCATCAGTTGTTCCAGGCTCACAGGAAGTATCAATGCGAAAAAAGGTGCATACGGGTGAATGAGGAGGTTTTTCACTTGACCGGCTCAGCCCGGCTGGCGCGTCCGCCGGACCGGGGTTCGGGGTGATCCACGCTGCGGACCGGCCCGGACCCGCGCAGGTCGGGGCGCTACTCTGGCCGTTCACCCGTACGGACGTAGCGCCGTGCGCCCCCCTGCCCGCGAGGCCCGGGGAAGCTTCATGCCAGCAGCGAGTGAAAGGCGGTACGCGCGATGAGCGAGCACACCGAAGGCGCCTCCCCGGAGGGCCCCGACGAGGACGTCATCGAGCTGGCGACCAAGATCTTCGATCTCGCCCGCCAGGGGGAGAGCGCGCGGCTCGCCGCGTACCTCGACGCCGGGGTCCCGGCGAACCTCACCAACGACCGCGGCGACACCCTCGTCATGCTCGCGGCCTACCACGGCCACGCCGACACCGTCACGGCCCTGCTGGCCCGCGGCGCCGAGGCGGACCGGGCCAACGACCGCGGCCAGACCCCGCTCGCCGGCGCGGTCTTCAAGGGCGAGGAGTCGGTGATCCGCGCACTGCTCGCCGGCGGGGCCGATCCGAACGCGGGAACCCCCTCCGCGGTGGACACCGCGCGCATGTTCGCCAAGGCCGACCTGCTGGAACTCTTCGGAGCCGAGTAGTCCGCTTTTTGCCTTGCCACGACCGGTGTGCAGCTCACAGGTTGGTCACAGCAGCCGTAAATGTGGTCGCGGTGCACAAACCGGCTGGGTCATCATGGCGTCGGATTCGATTCGCGGGCACGGGGGACGGGCAGACGGCCAGGACACGAAAGGTGCCCCGGCCCGGTCCGGCCACCCCTTGGTCACGAACCACCGACGAGAGTGAGAAGGCAATGGTCTACATCGAGCGGAACAAGACGGCGGACGTCCTCACATGCTGTTACGCGGCCCTGTGACTCCCGATTCCCGGTTGCGTCCCCAGCTTGATTTGAGGCCATTCCCATGTTCGAACCAGTCATAGCGCCGAGCGGTACCCTGCTCGGCCTCCTCCAGCGGGGCCGTGGCGACGGCACGCTGCACGCACTCGCGGCGCCCAGGGCGGAAGCCCTCCAGGCCCTCAACCAGTGCGTGCTCGGCGATCCGCGCCAGGACTGGCAGGTCGAGAACCGCTCGCTGTACTACGCCAGGCTCTACCTGGATCTCGACGGCCCCCTCGGCGAGATCGAGGGCCACCTCTTCAGCGCCGACGACCTCGTCGACGACACGGACCACCGCACGGGCCTCGCCCTGTCCGTCCTGGGCCACCTGGCCTCGTACGGCCGCGACGACGCACTGATGCTGCTGCGCCGCTACGCCGCGTCCGGGGCCAACTGGGCGTGGGCCCTCGACGAGCTCGCCCTGCGCGACGACGACGAAGGGCTGCGGTCCCTGGCCGCACCCGTCCTCGCCCGCTTCCCCGTCACGGCCGAGGGCGAGGCGCGGCTGGCCGCCGCCGTCCGTGACGCCTACGAGCCCCGGCCGTGGTGTCTGTGGGAGGAGTCCCCGCAGTACGGGGAGCGCTTGGGCGCGGCCCGCCGGCAGGGCTCCTTCGACCGCTGGCAGCGCCAGCTCACCCCGAACGGCCCCCAGCCGGGCTGGGGCGTTCAGGCCGTCTTCGACTGGGCCGCCGACGGCCTGCGCCGCGGCAACCCGCTGCACGTGCCCGCCGCCCGCTGCCTGGCCGCCGTGGCCCAGCCCGAGGACCGCTCCGCGATCCTCGCGGCCGCCGCCGGCGCCGACGGCGAGGCCGCCCGGGCCACCGCCCTGCACCACCTGGTCCTCGCCGAACCCGACAATCCGGCCGTACTGGACCTCATCGAAGCGGCGGCCGACGAGCCCGCCGTGGCCGCGTACGAGCGCATGTGCGGCCCCGCGGCCGTCGAACGGGCCCGGCGCTGGGTCCACCGGCCCGACGCCCTCGGCGAGGCCGCCGCGGCCCTCCTGGCCGCCCGGGGCGGCGCCGAGGACGCCCCCCTGGTCCTGAGCGCACTGCGCTCCACCGTCCGCGGCTCGGGCCCCGACACCCGGCGGCTGTTCGCCCTGGTGGACGGCGCGGGCCGGCTCGCCGTCAACTGCGCCGCCCCCGTACTGCGCCACATCTACCGCGAGACGTCCTCGTCCCACCTGCGGGGCCGCGCCGCGCGGGCCCTGGCCAGCACCGACCCCTCCTTCGCGGCGGGCTTCGCCGTCGAGTGCCTCTGGGACTGCGAGGAGACCACCCGCGAGGTCGCCGCCCGCCACGCCGAGACCGCCGACGCCCGGGTGGCCCCCCGCCTGCGCCGCCTGGCGGCGGACCCGGCGGAGGAGGAGGACGTGCAGTCCGCCGTGCGCAGCCGCATCACCCCGGAGTCGGCCGTGTAGCGCCGCCGAGGATCACGACATCCCGCGCCCGGGCCCCGCGACGACGGAGCCCGGGCGCGTCGCGTTCCCGCCCGGGGACACGGTTTCGCCCCGGCCCCCGTGGTAGGCGGTGGGGGCCGGGGCGAAAGCATGTGAGGCGCGTGGCGGTCAGTTCGCCGGCGGGGGAGCGTCCAGCGCGTAGTCGACGGCGCAGGACGGGACCTTGGCGGTCTCGATCACTCCGACGCCGACGGTGCGGCTCCGCCCCACCGGGTAGGAGTCCGCCCACTGGAAGGTGAGCGAGAATCCGGGCGGCACCGTCTTGTCGTCGACCTTGAACTCGAGGCCGTCGGCGGAACGCAGCAGCAACTCCGAGGCGGGGTCCGCCTGCCGCGCGCGGAAGCCCCCGCCGGGCTCGGAGCACTGCGACGGCGGCCGTATCGGGACCAGCACCGCCGGCACGCCCAGCTCCTTCAGCGCGTCCACCAGCGCCGGAACCTGACCGGGCTCCGGCATCCCGAACCGCAGTGCGCCGTCCGGGTCCTTCCTGATCCCGGGCGCATCCGTGGCGGACGGGTCGGGCCCTCCGGCGGCGGCGCCGACGGGCCGGGACCCGTCGCGGGTGCTTCCCGGCACCGCCATCACCGCGACGACCGCCACCGTCGCCGCGGCCACCGCGAGGGGGACGCCGTAGCGGCGGGCGAAGGAGCGGGCCGGGGTCGGGAGCGGGGTCTGCGGGAAGCGGGCCACAAGGGCCGCCTTCAGGCGGTCCTCGAAGCCGCTGGGGCGGGTGGTCATCGGGCTGCCTCCAGTCGGTGTCGGGTGACGGAGCCCACGGCTCCGCGCAGGGCGCGCCGGGCGCGGTGCAGGCGGACGCGGACTGTCGCCCGGGTGATGCCGAGGGCCTGTGCGGCCTCGGTCGGGGTGAGCTCGTCCACCACCACGAGGTCGAGGACGGCACGCAGCGGCTCGGACAGGGAGGCGTGGCGCTCGGCCAGCTCCCGGCAGGCCCGCTCCGCGTCTATGCGCTCCTCCAGCGCGGCCACGTCCTCGTCGTCCAGCAGCCGGCGGCCGCTCAGGCGCGCCAGCGCGCCGCTCTCCCGGGCCTTCCCGCGGGCGTGCCCGGCCAGGACGTTGCGTGCGATGCCGAACAGCCAGGCGACCGGGGCTCCCTTGTGCCCCCGGTAGGTGCCGGCCGATCCCATCGCCGCGAGGAAGACGTCCGCCGTCAGATCGGCCGCCAGGTGCGGATCGGCGACCCGGCGGGTGACGAAGCCGAGAACGGCGTCGACGTGTTCCTCGTAGAACGCCCCGAATCCCTCGGCCGTCCTGAGATCCGGCGGGCCGGTCTCGTGTCGTGGGTTGCGCACCCGGTTCCTCCCCTGCACGAGGGACCCGGTCGGTCCCCTCACCTGGTACTTGGCCGCAGCCCCCGAAAGCGTTTCACCGGGCCCGCACGAACCTGACCGGGGTACCGGGCCGGGCCTGTGCGGCCGCGTCCAGGGCGGGACCCGGCGGGACCACGCCCACCACCGGGTAGCCCCCGGTCACCGGATGGTCGGCCAGGAACACCACCGGCAGGCCGTCCGGGGGCACCTGGACCGCGCCCAGCACCATGCCCTCGCTCGGCAGCTCCCCGGGCCGGGCGCGGACCAGCGCGGGGCCGCCCTCCGTGCGCAGCCCGATCCGGTTCGAACGCGGCGACACCCGCAGCGCCGAGCGCCACAGCCCGGCGAGGGACCCACCGGTGAACCAGTCCGCACGCGGCCCGAGCCGGAGCGGCAGCAGCAACTGCGACGGCGCCGCCGGCAGCCCGTACGCGTCCGCCGCGGGGACCGCTCCCGGCCCGGCCGGTCCCACCGGCAGCGCCATCCCGGCCGACAGGACCGGCGGCCCCAGGCCCGACAGGAGGTCCGTGGAGCGACTGCCGAGGACCGGCGGGACGGCGAAGCCTCCCCGCACCGCGACGTAGCCGCGCAGTCCCGACTCGGCCCGGCCCACCTCCAGCTCCGCCCCGGCCGGCAGCCCGACCGGTGCGCCCCAGGCCACCGGGCGCCCGGAGACCCGTACCGGACAGGGCGCACCCGTGACCGCCACGACCGTCGGGGTCAGGGCCCGCAGCGACACCCCGTCCAGGGTCGTCTCCAGCGCCGCCGCGCCCGGCGGGTTGCCGAGCAGCCGGTTCGCCAGCGCGTACGCCGCCGTGTCCAGTGCTCCCGACCGGGGGACCCCCAGGTGCGCGTATCCCGGGCGGCCCCGGTCCTGGACCGTCGTCAGCGCCCCCGGCCGCACCACCAGCAGTTCAGCCACGGCCGCCTGCCGTGAACCGCACCCGGACGCCCGGCGCGAACAGGGCCGCCGGTTCCCGCTCGGGGTCCCAGAGCACCGCGTCGGTGGAGCCGATCAGCTGCCAGCCGCCGGGGGAGGAGCGCGGGTACACCCCGGCGTACTCCCCGGCCAGCGCCAGCGAACCCGCCGGGACGGCCGTGCGCGGAGTGTCCCGGCGCGGCACGTGGAGGCGCTCCGGCAGCCCCGTCAGATAGCCGAAGCCCGGCGCGAACCCGCAGAAGGCCACCCGGAACGCGAGGGCGCCGACGATGCCCGGCACCTTCCCGGGGTCCACCCCCCACAGCCGGGCCACCTCGGGCAGGTCCGGCCCGTCGTAGCGCACCGGGACGGTGACCAGCGGGCCCTCTTCGCGGGTGAGCGGCGGCACGTCCCAGCGGGCGATGCGGGCCCCGAGCGCGGCGGGATCCCGCACGCCGTCGAGCAGTACCGTCCGGGCCGCGGGCACCAGGTCGCCCACGGTCCCCAGCTCGCCGGCGTCCCGGCGGCGCAGCAGCTCGGCGTGGAGCGCGGCGACCTCCTCGGCCGAACCCAGCTCGATCAGCAGCGCCTGCGCGCCCACCACCAGCGTCCTCACACGAACGCCTCCACCCTCACCCCTGCTGCGCCCAGCGCCTCCCGGATGCGCAGGGCGAGCCCCGCCGCTCCGGGGGTGTCGCCGTGCAGGCACAGGGAGCGCGCGGCCACGGGCATCACGGAGCCGTCGGCGGCCACGACCGTGCCCCGGGCCGCCATCCGCACGGCCCGGGCCACCACCACGTCCGGGTCGTGCAGCACGGATCCGGGTTCGCCGCGCGGCACCAGTGCCCCGGCCGGAGTGTAGGCGCGGTCGGCGAACGCCTCCGGTACGGGAGCCAGCCCGGCCTCTTCGGCGGCGGCGAGGAGCATCGAGCCGGGCAGCCCGAGGACGGGCAGCCCGCCGGTCGCTCCGGAGCCGGCCGCCAGCCGGACGCCCGCGACGACGGCGGCCGCCTGCCCGGCGTCGTGCACGGTCCGGTTGTGGAGAGCGCCGTGCGGTTTGACGTAGGACACCCGGGCTCCGGCCGCCCGCGCGAACACCTCCAGCGCGCCGATCTGGTAGGCGACCTCGTCGGCCAGTTCGCCGGGCGGCACGTCCATGGCGCGCCGGCCGAAGCCCGCCAGGTCGCGGTAGGAGACCTGCGCGCCGATCCGCACGCCCCGCTCGGCGGCCCGTTCGCAGACCCGGCGCATGATGGACGGGTCGCCGGCGTGGAAGCCGCAGGCGACGTTGGCGCTCGTGACGACGGACAGCAGGGCGTCGTCGTCGGTGAGCGTCCAGCGGCCGAATCCCTCGCCGAGATCGGCGTTGAGGTCGATCACCGGAGTGGATGCGATCATGGAATCCATGTGCTGAGCGTAGAGCAGGCGCACGGCGCTCCGGCGGGGGACGGACACCCGCCCCGGGTCGGGGTACTGATCGGGCCGAACCATGCCGTTTGGGATGTTGTCAGCAACAGGACCTAGTCTTTGTCCGTGACTCTCCCCGCCCCGGCGAAGACCCTTCCCTCCCCGGCGCCGGGCCCGGCCGCCGACGAGGGCCTGGCCCGGCGGCTGCGCGCGCTCGCCTGCACCGCCCCGCTCCACGACCTCGACGTACGCAAGGCCAATCTGGCGGGCGAGTACGGCATCTACGCCATGGCGGAGGTCGCGCTCGCCGCGATCGACCTGGTCACCCTCAACATGGACTTCGACACCGGCGCCGACCACGAGCAGATAGTGGCCAGGCTGCTGCCGCGCGTCGCGGCCCAGGCGCCGGCCCGCCCGACGGCCGAGCACGAGCGGGTGGCCCGCTGGGTGCTGGAGAACCTGATCAACGTCGGCAGTGTGGACCGGGGCTTCCGTGCGATCTACGGCACCTTCGGCCCCGACGGCGTCTACGTGCGCCGCGACTACGACTTCAAGCTGATCGAAGAGGTCCCCTACGGCGGCGCGGTCTACCTGCGCACCACCGACGAGGCCGTCAACGTCCTGGTCGGGGCCCTCGACACCGATGTCACCAGCGCCCAGATCGCCGCCGAGGTCAAGCTGGAGGTGCTGATCAGCCGCGGGCGGCTGGCGGATGCCCAACTGGCCGCCGAGCAGGCCCGCTACCGGACCGTGCAGTACGCCGAGACCCTGCGCCGGACCCTGGACGCGACCCGGCGCAACGTCCGGGCGGTGGACTGGCTCCAGGCCGTCCCGGACATGATCGCCGAGGCGCTGGAGCACGTCGCCGACCGCTACCGCCACGAGAACGCGATCCTCACGAACATCCGCAGGGCGCGCGACGAGGCCGAGGAGCCGGAGAACAAGCGCCGCGCGGCCGAGCTCGTCGACATCGTCAAGGACTGCATCCGCCGCCACACCCAGCTGCAGTCCCGGCTGCTGGACGCCGGCCCGCTGTTCCGCGCCGAGCAGGACCGCCAGGCCTTCGCCGCCCCGGCGGCGCGCACCGGCATCGACCTGTACGGGCAGCTCGTCGCCCCGCTCCTGCCGCTGCCCGTGGAGCAGGCGCGCCGGGTCACCGACGCCTTCTTCGCCGCCGGGGCGGGGCTGCGCACGCCCGTCTCGGTGCGGGTCGCCGACCTCGTCGAGATCCTGCTCACCCCGCCGGTGGAACGCGAACACCTCGGCGCGGAGATGCCGGAGCCGGACCTGATCGCCACCCCGGACGACAGCCGCTTCAGCGAGGAGCAGCTCGCCGCCGCGATGCGGCTCCTGGACCTGCCGCACGACGCCCCGCGCCGGCTGTCCGGACTCCTCGCGGAGGCCCGCCGCAGCGATAGCGAACTGCCCTACCTGGTGGCCCTGCTGGCCGTGCACGCCGCGAGCCCGGCCGTGGGCACCGCGTACCGCCAGGGCGAGGAGCGGCTGCTCTTCGCCGTGGACGACGGCACCCAGCTCGACGACCCCGAGTTCGGCGGCGCCGACCTCATCGTCGGCACCGCTCTCCTCGACGCCGCCGGCATGGCCGCCGACCGTGCGGAGGCGTCGTGAGCCGCCCTGTCCCGGCGCCGGCCGGACGGGTGGCGGCAGTCGCCGCGCCCGCACCGGAGCCGGTCCCGCCGGGGCCCACACCCGTCCCGCCGGACCTGGCGGCGCGGGCGCCGAGGCGCAGCGGCCCCGGGAAACCCGGCCCCGCCCGGCACCGATTCCTGCCCGGCCCCGGCCCCGGCCCCGGCTGCCGCCGGGCGGTGTCCGCGGCCCACGCTCCGGCGGGGCCGAACGCGCCGGAGCCGCCCGCCGCGCACAGCGGACCCGCCGACCGCCCCCGTACGCCCCGTACCACCCGCACCGCCGAGGAGACGCACCCGTGAGCGACCACCACGCCGAGCACCCCGCGTGGAGCGAGCCCGACACGTCGTCGGCTCCCGTCGCGCCCGCCGCCGGAGGGTCGGTGACCCCGGCGGACGCCGCCGACGCGGCCCGGCTCGTCGCCTTCGGGCTCCAGCCCAAGCTGGCCCCCGCCCGTGACGCCGAGTACGCCGAACTGCTCCGCCGCTACCGTGAGGAACCCGCCTTCGGCCGCCTCGCCGACGCCGTCGCGACCGGCCTCGGCCTCGTCGTGCTGGAGGTGTCCCCGCGCGCCGGAATGGCCGTGGCCGCCGACGAGGAATCCGTCTTCGCCGTCCGCATGGGCGACTACGCCCGCCGCACCGCGGCAGACTCCGCCGACCGGTTCCTGCACGGCCTCGCCCACCTCGCCGTCGCCGCCCTCGCCTTCCCGCGCCCCGAGGACCTCGCCGACGACGGATACATCGGCCGCGTCACCGTCAACGGCGTCGACGCCTTCGTCCGGCAGACCTGCCGCCGTCTGGAGGAGCGCGCCGAGGAGCTCGGTGAGAACACCGACCCGGCCTCCGACGCCCCGGGGCTGGAGGCCGCCTGGCGCGTCTACGCCCGCCGCAGCGCGACCGGTGCCACCAAGGACGCCCGCCGCCTCGCCGGGTCCACCACGGGCATCGTCGGCAAGGCCGCCGCCTTCCTCACCGACTCCGGCTTCCTCCAGCGCACCGGGGACGAGGCCGGCGGCACCTACCGCACCACCCCCCGCTACCAGCTCCAGGTCCGCGACATGGCGGGCAGCTCGGCCATGGCCGAGCTCCTGGAACTCGGCGTGGTCCCCGTCAGCGACGGCTCCGCCACCCTCCTGCCGGCGCCCGAGGGCGACGACCTGGAGCTGGCCGCCGACGCCGGGCTGCCCTTCCACGCCTGAGTCCCGACTCCCCCAGACCCTCCCTCACCCAGACACCACGAGAGTCCGCCGCCATGTACGAGCTGTCCCGGATCCGCCTCTACTCCATCGGGCCCGCCGGCGCACGCTACGCCGACACCGTGCTCGACCTGCGCGGAGTCGGCGAGCCGGTGCCCCACCCGGCGCCGACCCAGGCGGAGTTCTTCGAGGAGGAGCCCACCGGGCCGCCGCGCCGCCCCGCGCCCGCCGGAGTGCTCTTCCTGGAGAACGGCGGCGGCAAGTCCGTCCTCCTCAAGCTGATCTTCTCGGTGATGCTCCCGGGCCACCGCAACACCCTGGGCGGCGCCAGTTCCGGCGTGCTGCGCAAGTTCCTGCTCGCCGACGACTGCGGCCACGTGGCCCTGGAGTGGCAGCACACCCAGACCGGTGAATGCGTGGTCGTCGGCAAGGTCAGTGAATGGCGCGGCCGCCAGGTCTCGGGCGACCCCCGCAAGTTCGCCGAGGCCTGGTACTCCTTCCGCCCCGGCCCCGGCCTGAGCCTGGACAGCCTGCCCGTCGCCGAGTCCACCGCCGTGCGCCCGCCCGCCGAGGGGGCCTCCGGCGCGCAGGGGCGCCGCCGCACCATGAAGGGCTTCCGAGACGCCCTCACCGAGGCGGGCAAGGCCTACCCGCACCTGGAGGTCTGCTTCGAGGAGATCCACGACCGTTGGAACGAGCACCTCACCGAACTCGGCCTCGACCCCGAACTCTTCCGCTACCAGCGCGAGATGAACGCCGACGAAGGTGAGGCGGCCGGCCTCTTCGCGGTCAAGAAGGACTCCGACTTCACCGACCTGCTGCTGCGCGCCGTCACCGACACGCGCGACACGGACGGCCTCGCCGATCTCGTCCACGGCTTCGGCAACAAGCTCGGCCGGCGGGCCGAGCTCATGGCCGAACGCGACTTCACCGCCGGCTCGGTGGACCTGCTCACCAAGATCGTCGAAGCCGGCGCCACCCGCTCCCGACTGCGCGATGTCCACGCCGGCGCCGAGCGCCGCACGCGCACCCTCGCCCGCCGGCTGTCCGCCCGCGCCGCCGAGGAGCGCGGCCGGGCCGCCGACCTCGCCCAGCGCGTCACCGCCGCAGCCCACGACGTCACCGCAGCCGAGTCGGCCCGCGCCCGCAGCGCGGCCGTCTCCGCCGAACTCGCCTACCGGCACGCCTCCCTGGCCCTGACCGTCGCCGACAAGGCCGCCGCCGCGCAGCGCCGCGAACTCCTCGAAGCCCGCACCCTGTACTCCGCCTGGCAGGCCGCCGAGACCGTGCTGCGCCACCGCGCCGCCGCCGACCGCTCCGCCCGTGTCGCCGCCGCGATCCGGGAGGCGGAGCGGGACGCGGCCCCGGCCCTGGCCGCACGTGCCACGGCCGCGGGTGAGCTCGTACGGGCCCTGCACAGCGCCGCGGAGGAGGGCGAGCGGCTCGCCAACGAAGAGGAGGAGCGTTCCGCCGCCCTCCAGGCCACCGGTGAGGCCTCCCACCGCGACGCCACCGCCGCCGCCACGGCCGCCCAGCGGGCCCGGAGCGAGGCCGAGCACCTCCGGGCCAGGCTCAGCGAGGTGCAGCAGGAGACCGCCGAAGCCGTCCGGGCCGGCTGGCTCGACGACTCCGCCCCCGACGCCGACCCGGCCCGCGCCGCCCTGGCCGCCGCCGACGCCGAGAAGGCCGCCGTGGCCGCCTGGGACGAGTCGCGCGAGGCCGCCCGGGCCGCTGCCGAAGCCGCCCGTGAGGCCGCGGCCGCGGAATCTCGGGCCGAGCTGACCGCCGCCCGGGCCGCGGACGCCGCCGAGGCAGCCGAGGCCGCCCACGACGCAGAGCACCGCGCCGCCGCCTCCCTCGCCGCATCGCCCCGCCTCGCGGAGCTCCTCGGACTGCCCTCGGACGTGGGCGCCCCGGACGTTCCGTTCCCCTCTCCCCGCACCGGCGACGACCCCTCGGGCCGGTCCGCCGCGGGCCCCGGCGAAGCCCGGCGCACCGGCCGCGCGGCGCCGGTCACCGCCGCGGACCTGCTCACCGCCGAGGACCTCGACCGGGGCGCCGACGCCCTGCGCGAACTCCTGGCCGACAGCGTCGCCTCCGCCGAGCGCCAGCTGTTCGAGCTGCGCACCGCGGCCGCCGACGACGCCCGCATCCTCGGGGCGCTCGGCGACGGGGGGCTGCTGCCGCCCGGCCCGGACGTCCTCGCCACCGTCGAGTACCTCGGCGAGCACGGCATCCCCGCACTTCCCGGCTGGCGCTACCTCGCCCAGGCCGTGGACCCCGCCGACCACGCGGCCGTCCTCGCGGCCCGTCCGGAGCTCGTCGACGGTGTCGTCATCACCGACCCCGACACCCATGGCCGGGCCCGCGAGGTCCTCTCCGGCGCCGCCCTGCTGCCCCGTTCCACCGTGGCCGTCGGCACGGCCGCGGCCCTGCTCGCCCCCGTGCCCCAGGCCGGCCCGGACGACGCCGTCTCCGGCATCTTCATCGTCACGCCGAACCCGGCCATGCACGACGAGAACGCCGCCGACGAGGAGCGCCAAGCCCTGCGCACCCGAGCCGGTGCCCGCGACACCGAGATCCGCGACCTCGCCGCCCGCCTCGCCGGTGACCGCGAGCTGTCCGCCCGGCTCGCCTCCTGGCGCGCCGGCTGCCCGGCCGGCCGCCTCACCGAGCTCGCCGAACAGGCCGCCGCCGCCCGTATGTTCGCCGAGGAGACCGACAGCGAGCTCGCGGAGGCCCGTACGGTGCGCGCCGAGGCCGACGAGGCCGCCGCCGACGCGGCCCGTGTCCGGGAGGAGCGCCAGGACACCGCCCAGCGCGCCCGCCGCGCCGCAGACGCCCTCGCGGGCCTCGCCTTCCGCCTGCGCGAGCGCGCGGGCTGGCAGGCCCGCGTGCGCGAACTCGCCGACGAGGCCGCCGAGTCCGAGGCCCGTGCCGAGGCCTGCCTGGACCGGGCCCGCGCCGCCGACGAGGACCGCCGCGCGGCGCAGCGCGCCGCCGACGACGCCCGCCGCACGGCCCGGGCCCTGCGCGCCGAGCGCGCCGAGATCGCCGGCGCCCCCGACCGGCTGCCGGAGGCCGACGACGGCCCGCGCGCCCCGCTGCCCGACCTGCGCGAGGCCTACCGCGCCGCGTCCCGGCTCTACGAGAAGGTCGGCGTCGGCGCCGACCTGCGCGCCGAACAGGCCCGCGCCGAGAGCGACGAGAGCGCCGCCCTCGCCGAACTCGACCGCCTCACCAACAAGGTCCGCACCCGTGCCGCCCAGCTCCTGGAGGGCACCGACGGCGCCGACGGCCCGTCCCGCCAGGCCGCGGCCGCCCGCGCCGAGTCGCTCGTACAGATGCTGGAGACCCGGGCGTCGGCCGCCAGCGAGCAGCTCGGCCGGCTGCGCGGCGAGGCCGAACGGCACGCTCCCGCCGAAGGCGAGGCGCACACCGACCTGCCCGAGGAACTGGTCCCCGGGGACGTCGACCAGGCGCAGGCCCTGCTGCGCACGGCCACCGCCCAGCTCGCCGCCCACTCCGCGGCCGTCGAGGGAGCCCGCGCCGCCCACGCCGACCTGCTGCGCGCCCACCGCACCGCCGAGGACGGCGCCGGTGGCTTCGACGAGACCGCGGCCCTGCTGCGGGACCTGCTGCGCGACCACACCCACCAGGACGACGAGCAGGAACCGGTGGCCCACCCCGGCACACTGGAGGAGGCCCGCCAGTCGGCCACCGAGGCCCGCCGCTCCCTACGGGGCTGCGCTGCCGACCTGTCGGCGGCCGAGTCCGCGGTGCGCGAGGCGAGCGACATCCTGGTCCGGCACGCCAACGCCACCCGCTACGAGCAGGTACGCACCCCCGCGCGCCAGCAGATCCGCGAACTGCCCGCCTCCGCCCTGCCCGAGCACGCGGCGGCCTGGGCGGCGGCCTTCGCCCCCCGGCTGCGCGTCCTCACCGACGAGCTGGCGCAGCTGGAGCGCAACCGTGAAAGCATCGTCGACCGGCTGCGCGGCCTGGTCGAATCCGCCTTGGCCACCCTCCGGTCCGCGCAGCGGCTCTCCCAGCTCCCCGAAGGCCTCGGGGAATGGTCCGGACAGGAGTTCCTGCGGATCCGCTTCGAGGAGCCCGACCAGGCCACCCTCACGGAGCGGCTCGGCGAGGTCATCGACGAGGCGACCCGCACGGCCGTGAAGAAGAACAGCAGTGCCTCCTTCGGCGAGGGCCGCCGCGACGGCATGTCCCTGCTGCTGAGGGGTGTGCAGGCGGCCCTCGAACCCAAGGGCATCTGTGTGGAGATCCTCAAGCCGGACGCGGTGCTGCGCGCCGAGCGGGTGCCGGTGGGGCAGATGGGCGACGTGTTCTCCGGCGGGCAGTTGCTGACCGCCGCGATCGCCCTGTACTGCACGATGGCGGCGCTGCGCAGCAACGACCGGGGCCGCGACAAGCACCGGCACGCGGGCACGCTGTTCCTCGACAACCCGATCGGGCGTGCCAACGCCACCTACCTGCTGGAGCTCCAGCGGGCCGTGTCCGACGCGCTCGGCGTGCAGCTGCTCTACACCACCGGACTGTTCGACACGACAGCCCTGGCCGAGTTCCCGCTGGTGATCCGCCTGCGCAATGACGCGGACCTGCGGGCGGGCCTGAAGTACATCAGTGTCGAGGAGCACCTGCGCCCGGGCCTGCCGCAGCAGTCCCCGGAGGGGGAGACCATCCACGGCGAGATCACGGCCACCCGCATGTTCCGCCGCGGCGCCGCGCAGACCGCCTGACGCGGTACCCGGTCGATACGGCCCCGGTCGATGCGGTGCCCGCCGCGTCGGCCGGGGGCCGTGCGCGCCCGTGGGGCCCTTCCGGGGCGGCGCCGGAGCCCGGGGGGCCGGGGTCGGGCCTCCCCGTCCGCTCAGTTCCGGCCGAAGCCCGCCAGAGGCCCGTCCTCACGGGCCGTACGGGCCGGGCCGGCCAGCTTGCGCGCCGCCCGAGCGGCCCTGGCCGCCCGGCGGGCCTCGCGACGGCGCAGCCGCGCCGTGCTGCTCGGCTGGGACACCACCCCGTACCGCTGGTTCCACGTCTGCCGGGTGATCCACACGTCGAGCACGGCCCAGGTGGCCAGGACGGTCGCGGCGACCGCCCCGAGGACCATCGGGAAGGCCAGCCAGGAGCCGGACAGGCTCAGGAAGAACGTGATCGTCGCCTGGGTCAGGGTCACCGCCACGACCAGCACCGCCCGCACCGCCGAGTCCCGTACCGGGTCCGGCATCCGCCACCGGCGTGCCGGTTCCTCCACCCACAGGCCGCGCCGCGCCGTTCCGGTGCCGCCGCCCTCGTTGCTGCTCATGGTCCGCACACTCCCCACCGCGGTCCGCCCCGCCTACCCCACACGTCTACCCCGACGCGCCCCACCTACAGACAGACGTACGACGGCACCGGGAGATTCCCGAATGCCTCCCGAACGCCGGATGCTCCTCAGGTGGCAAAGGTCGCGGAACAAATAATTCCAGCCATCCATCAGGGTGCGGGAACTGACACCCCACCAAGTGCCATCTGCCACATATCGGGCTGCACTTGACCGGAAGTATCGGACAACTGGTGATCTACGCATGGGGGTCAGGCCGAAAACGTCCGGACACGCCTTCGAACCTCCTCCCCAGCAGTAGTAGGCTCACGCCGTTTAAATGACGGAACACCGACCCCCGGCAACGGGGTTGACCTGGGGGAGGCTGGGGAGGCCATGCGCTTTCGCGGGAAATCCATCCGCCGGAAGATCGTGGCGTTGCTCCTTGTGCCGCTCGTCTCCCTCACCGCCCTCTGGGGCTTCGCCACGGTCATCACGGGCCGTCAGGCGATCCAGCTCTTCGACGTGGCCTACGTCATCGACAAGGTCGGCTACCCGATCGAGGACATCGCCCGCATCATCCAGAAGGAGCGGCGTCAGACCCTTGTCGTCCTCGGGGACCCCCGGGCCGCCACCGCCACCGCCGAACTCGCCAAGCGCCGCACCGAGACCGACGCGGCCGTCGAGAAGATCGGCGTCAGCGCCCGCGACCCCAAGGTCGTCGACGAGCTCAGTCCGCAGAGCGCCCAGCGCCTGCGCTCGATCGTCACCGCCTTCCACGGCATCGGCTCCATCCGCCGCTCCGTCGACCAGAACGCCCTCGATCCCGGCCAGGCCCTGGACCTCTACAACCGGCTGGTCGACCCCTGCTACGACTTCCTCATGAACCTCCACGGCCTGGACAACGTCGAGGTCGACAAGGAGGGCCGCGCCCTCGTCGGCATCAGCCGCGCCCGCGAGCTGCTCTCCCGAGAGGACGCGGTCGTCGCCTCCGCCCTCGCCGCGCGCAACATCACCGTGGGCGACGTCCGCCGCGTCTCCGACTTCGCCGCCAACCGCAGGCTGCTCTACGAGTTCAACCTCGTGACCCTCCCGGCCGGCGACCGGGAGATCTTCGAGCAGTACTGGAAGGACCCCCAGACCCAGCCGCTGCGCGAAGCCGAGGAGCGCTTCATCACCGGCGGCGCCGTGAACAAGCCGCGCAACCTTTCCGCCGCCCAGTGGGACGAGGCCTCCTCCAAGGTCCTCGACGACCTCGCGGCCATGAACACCGAAGCGGGCAACCGCTACCAGCAGCGCATCGAGCCCGTGGCCACCGACGTCATGATCCAGGCGGCCGCCGCCGGCCTCCTCGGCTTCCTCGCCCTGACCGTGTCCCTCGTCCTCTCCGTGCGCATCGGTCGCGACCTGGTCCGCGACCTGTCCCGGCTGCGCAAGGAGGCCCACGAGGCCTCCGGCGTCCGCCTGCCCAGCGTCATGCGCCGCCTCGCGGCCGGCGAACACGTGGACGTCGAGACCGAGGCACCCCACCTCGAATACGAGAAGGACGAGGTCGGCCAGGTGGGCCAGGCCCTCAACACCCTCCAGCGGGCCGCCGTCGAGGCCGCCGTCAAGCAGGCCGACCTGCGGCGCGGCGTCTCCGAGGTGTTCGTCAACCTCGCCCGGCGCAACCAGGTGCTGCTGCACCGCCAGCTGACCCTCCTCGACACGATGGAGCGCCGCACCGAGGACACCGAGGAGCTCGCCGACCTGTTCCGCCTCGACCACATGACCACCCGCATGCGCCGCCACGCCGAGGGCCTGGTGATCCTCTCCGGAGCCGCCCCCTCCCGGCAGTGGCGCAAGCCCGTCCAGCTCATGGACGTCGTACGGGCGGCCGTCGCCGAGGTCGAGGACTACGAGCGAATAGAGGTGCGTCGCCTCACCCGTCTCGGCATCGTCGGCCCGGCCGTCGCCGACGTCACCCACCTCGTCGCCGAACTCCTGGAGAACGCCACGGTGTTCTCCCCGCCGCACACCGCCGTCCAGGTGCACGGCGAGCGCGTGGCCAACGGCTTCACCCTGGAGATCCACGACCGGGGCCTCGGTATGACCCCGGAGGCACTGCTCGACGCGAACCTCCGGCTCGCCGAGACCCCCGAGTTCGAACTCTCCGACACCGACCGGCTCGGCCTGTTCGTGGTCAGCCGCCTCGCGCAGCGCCACAGCGTCAAGGTGGTCCTCCAGCCCAGCCCGTACGGGGGCACCACCGCGGTGGTCTTCCTTCCGTCGGCCCTGCTGACCGACGCCCCCGAGACCAGTGGCAGCGGTGTGCGCCTCGACGGCCCGCGGCCCGGCAAGGCCGGCAGCAGGGCCGCGAAGGCCGGCCAGATCGGCAGGACGCACTCCGACCGGCCGCTGACCTCCTCCGGCATGGAGCGCGGGCCCGCCGGTCGCCCGCTGTCCACCGGCGAACTGCGCGGCCCGGTCGAGCTGGAAGCCCCCCTCGTCGGCCCCGGCCTGGACGCCCTCGACGACCCGGCCGCGCTGGACGACGACCCGGCAGCCGTCAACGGCCGCCCCGGCAGCAGCCGCCCGGCCATGACCACCCTCGACGACGAGACCCCGCCGAACGGCACCCCGCGCAGCGCCCTGCTCGGCCTGCGCCCGGCGGACCGCCCGCACGCCGACCGGCACACCGAGCGCAACGGCGCCCGGAGCGGCGACCGCAAGCGCGAGCCGCTCGCCCCCACCGGACCGGTCCGGCTGGACACCCAGCGTCTGGAGGTGTCCCGCCCCGACGGAGCCCGCGTGCAGGGAGCCGTACCGCTGCCGCGCCGCCGTCCCGCTCCGACCCTGGTCGCCGAGCACGGCCGCCGGGTGGAGCCCCGCCCGGTCTCGGTGGTCCCGCAGCAGGCCTCCACGGCAGCGTCGGGGGACACGGAACCCGGCGCCGGACCGGACACCGGCGGACTGCCCCGCCGGATCCGCCAGGCCAGCCTGGCACCACAGCTCAGGAACGCCGCGTCGTCCGCGCCCGCAGAAGCCGCCCCCGACCAGGTGGCAGACCGCGACGCGGAGGACGTACGCACGCGCATGTCCGCACTCCAGCGTGGCTGGACGGCGGGCCGCAACCGGCACGCACAGCAGCAGTCCGAGACCGGGGCGGGCACATCCCCCGCCGACGGTCCCGCGAACGAGAACGAAGGGGACGGTCGATGACCGCACCGCAGACCGGCAACGACAGCAGGGGCCGCGGCTCCGGCCCGCTCAACTGGCTCCTCGACGAGCTCGTCGACCGGGTCGGATCCATCCGCAAGGCCGTGGTCCTCTCCGGCGACGGCCTGCCCACGGGCAGTTCCAAGGACCTGACCCGTGAGGACAGCGAGCACCTGGCGGCGGTCGCGTCCGGGTTCCACAGCCTGGCCAAGGGCGTCGGCCGGCACTTCGACTCCGGCCAGGTCCGCCAGACCGTGGTCGAGCTCGACGAGGCCTTCCTCTTCGTCATGGCCGCGGGTGACGGCAGCTGCCTGGCCGTGCTGGCCGACGCCGACTCCGACGTCGGGCAGGTCGCGTACGAGATGACGCTGATGGTCAAGCGGGTGGGCGACCACCTGGCGACCGCCCCACGTACCGGGCTGCCAGCCGGAGGGTGAGTCGGACGGCATGAGTGACCCAGGCCAGGACCATCTCGCCGACGCACCCGCCGGCATGCCCTTCGACCCGTCCGCCCCGGACCACGGGCACTGGTTCGACGACGACGCGGGTCCCGTCGTACGCCCCTACGCCATGACCCGCGGGCGGACCAGCCACGCTGGCCAGCACCGCCTCGACCTGATCGCCCTGGTCGTCGCCGAACCGGCGGCCGACGATCCGGTCTGGGACATGACCCTCTCCCCGGAACACGCCCACATCCTCGGGCTGTGCCGGGAACGACCCCAGTCGGTCGCCGAACTCGCGGCCGACCTCGACCTCGCGGTCGGGGTCGTCCGCGTCCTGATCGGCGACCTCGTCGATCAGGAACTGGTCCACGTGACCAGGCCGGTACCCCCGGCAGAACTGCCCGATGAATCCATTCTGCGTGAGGTGATCGATGGCCTTCGGGCGCTTTAGCCGCACCGGTGCCATGCACGCGGTGTCGCCGGTCGAGCCGCTGACCTTGAAGATCCTGGTCGCCGGAGGCTTCGGGGTGGGCAAGACCACCCTGGTCAGCTCGGTCAGCGAGATCAGACCGCTCAGGACCGAGGAACGGCTCTCGGAGCCCGGCACCGGTGTCGACGACACCGGGGGAGTGGAGGGCAAGAGCACCACGACCGTGGCCATGGACTTCGGGCGCATCACGCTCCGGGAGGACCTGGTCCTGTACCTGTTCGGCACACCCGGACAGGACCGCTTCTGGTTCCTGTGGGACGAGTTGGCCCAGGGTTCCCTCGGGGCCGTCGTCCTCGCGGACACCCGCCGGCTCGCCGACTGCTTCGCGGCCATCGACTACTTCGAGCGGCGCGCGATCCCGTTCGTGGTCGCGGTCAACTGCTTCGACGGAGCCGACCGCCACCCCGTGGTGACCGTCCGCACGGCACTCGACCTCGACCCCGGGGTACCGGTGCTGCTGTGCGACGCACGGGACCGCGAGTCCGTCAAGGACGTGCTGGTGGGGGTCGTGGAACACGCGATGTCCCTGGCCCGTGAGCGGCGCCGGAGCCTGTCCGCGGGGGCCTGACCGCAGCCTCCGTCCCGGCGGCCCGCCCGGTGCGTCCGGGGTGCGTCGGCATGGGCGCGGCCCGTACCCCCGCCGACTGGGGTACGGGCCGCAGCTCTCACGGGGGGTTCGCGGTCCCGGTTGCGACGCGAGACCGTGGAGCGAGTGTGAACCTGCCGTCGGGGCCCGTCAAGCGTTCGGACGACACCGACTGCCGACACCGGCTGCCGGCGCCGACTGCCGACACCCACTGCCGGCGCCGACCGCTCAGCGCACGGCGACGACGGCCGACCCGTGCCCGAACAGCCCCTGGTTGGCGGTGAGTCCCGCCCGCGCCCCCGGGACCTGCCGCTGCCCGGCCGTACCGCGCAACTGCCAGGTCAGCTCGCAGACCTGTGCGATGGCCTGGGCCGGCACGGCCTCCCCGAAGGAGGCCAGTCCGCCGCTGGTGTTGACGGGGATCCGCCCGCCCAGCGCCGTCGCCCCGTCCCGCACCAGCTTCGCCCCCTCGCCCTCGGCGCACAGCCCGATGTCCTCGTACCACTCCAACTCCAGTGCGGTGGACAGGTCGTACACCTCGGCGAGCGAGAGGTCCTGCGGCCCGAGCCCCGCCTCCTCGTAGGCGGCGCGCGCGATCGTGGACCGGAAGGATCCGGCCACCGGCTCCGCGGCCGTCGTCGAGTCGGTGGCGATGTCCGGAAGGTCCAGTACCGTCCGCGGATAGGTGGGCGTCACCGTCGACACGGCCCGGATCCGCACCGGATCGGCCATCCCGCGCGAGCGCGCGAAGTCCATGCTGGTGAGCACCAGTGCCGCGCCCCCATCGGAGGTGGCGCAAATGTCCAGCAACCGCAGCGGATCGGCGACCACCGCCGAGGCGGCGACCTCCTCGGTACTGACGGCCTTGCGGTAGCGGGCGTACGGATTGAGCCGCCCGGCCGCCGCGTTCTTCACCTTGACCTGCGCGAAGTCCTCCAGGGTGTCCCCGTGGACCGCCATCCGGCGGCGGGCGTACAGTGCGAAGTACGCCGGGTTGGTCGCGCCCAGCACACGGAAGCGCAGCCAGTCCGGGTCGTCGGGCCGGTCCCCGCCGGCCGGTGCGAAGAACCCCTTGGGTGCCGCGTCGGCGCCGATCACCAGTACCACGTCGGCCAGGCCCGCCAGGATCTGCGCGCGGGCCGCCCCGATCGCCTGGGCACCGGAGGCGCAGGCCGCGTACACGCTGGTCACCCGGGCGCCCTGCCAGCCGAGGGCCTGGGCGAAGGTGGCTCCGGCCACGTAGCCGGGATAGCCGGAGCGAACGGTGTCGGCGCCGACGATCGACCCCACGTCCGTCCAGTCCAGCCCGGCGTCCGCGAGCGCCGCCCGCGCGGCGACCCTCCCGTACTCGACGAAGCCGCGACCCCACTTGCCCCACGGGTGCATGCCGGCCCCCAGGACAGCGACATCGGCGCTCACGCGGCCCCTCCCACCGGCTTGAACTGCCAGGTCACCCACGCGGTGTCGGCGTCCTCGCCCAGTACGCCGCCCACCACCTCGACCTCCGCGCCCACCGCCAGGTCGGCGATCCCGGTCCCGGGCGCGGCCTGTCCCAGCACAACCATCCCCTCGGCCTCCAGCTCCACCGCGATCAGGGTGTACGGCTCCCAGGGCTCGGCCGGGTCGGACACGTACGGCGCGGGCGGCCGGTAGCGCCCGTCGGTGTAGGACCAGACGCGGCCCCGGGGCGAGAGCGGCACCTCGGCGAGTTTCCCACCGCCGGGGCACCGCGGGTTGCGGCAGTGGACGTCCTCGCGGGGGAAGAACACCGCCGTACAGGCCGAGCACCGGGTGCCGAGCAGCCGGAAGCCGCCCCCGTCCGGTGCGTTCTCGGTGAACCACCCGCTCACGACGGGTTTCCGTGTGCGTGCCAAGACCCCTCCCAAACCCATTCGCTGACGCATCGTCAGGAATGAGGAGTCTGCCACGGCCGACGGCCCGGGTCACCGGTTCTCGGTGAGGCGCTTCCCGGCGATCGCACCGGGCCCGCGTCACGGTCGGCCGGAATCGTCCGGTGGGCGTGCCGGTGTGCCGGCGGGGCGGACCCCGCCCACCGCGACGGGGAAGTCGAAGTACGTGTCGGGATACGTCTCCGGTTTGTACGTGAAATGCCACCACTCCTCGGGGAGGTTCACGAACCCCTGCTCGCCCAGCACCCGCTTCAGCAGCTGTCGGTTCGCGCGGACGGCGCCCGTCACCCGTGGATCGTCCGTGTGCGACAGCGGATCGAAGAAGTCGAAGGCGGTCCCCATGTCGACCTCCCGGTGCGGCAGTTCCACCAGGGTCACGTCGACCGTGCTGCCACGGCTGTGTCCGGACCTCTGCGCGATGTACCCGTCGGGGATCAGCCGGTCGCGTTCCACCCGCGGGTGGAACTCCGCCCTGCGCGCCGGATCCTCCGGGCCGTCCTCCCCGCGCGCCCACCGCACGAACCGGTCGACCGCCCGTTGCGGCCGGTAACAGTCGTACACGCGCAGCGAGTAGCCCCGCCGCAACAGCGTCCGCTGCGCCCGCCGCAGCGCTTCCGCGGCCGGCCGGGCCAGCAGGCACTCGGGCTCCTCGTACCCGTCGACCACCGCGCCGGTGAAGTTCCGCCCACCCGCGTACCGCATGTCCTGCTCGATGCTCGGATCCACCTCCCGCAGCGCGGCGAACCCGGGCGGCGCCGAAGGCCCGCCCGCCAGCACTCCGACCAGTCCCACAACAGCCGCCGTCCGCATACCCCTCGGCATACCATCACGGCATGTCGGAACACCTGAGGGACTCGCACTGCTCCACCTGCGGAACGCCGTACGGCACGACCGGCTGGCCCCGCACCTGCCCGTCGTGCGGTGCCAGGTCCTACCGCAACCCCCTCCCCGTGGCCGTCACCCTGCTCCCCGTTGAGGACGCGGACGGCACCGGCCTCGTGGTCATCACCAGGACGATCGAACCTGCCCTCGGCGGCATCGCCCTGCCCGGCGGCTTCATCGACTTCGGCGAGGACTGGCGTGACGCCGTCGTCCGCGAGCTGCGCGAGGAGACCGGGATCACCGCCCCCGCCTCGGACGTCACCCTGGCCGACGCCCTGAGCTCCCCGGCCGGCCACCTCCTCCTCTTCGGGCTCCTCCCGCCCCGCCCCGCCGACACGCTGCCCCCCTCGAAGCCGACGGACGAGACCACGGGCTGGCACGTCCTGCGCGCCCCGGCGGCGCTGGCCTTCCCCCTGCACACCCGGGCGGCGGCCTCCTGGTTCGCGGGCCGCTACGCCTGAGCCGTCGGCCCCGTCGGCCCCGTCGGCCCCGTCGGCCCCGTCGGCCCCGTCGGCCCCGTCGGCCGCCGGTGCGGAGTCCGTTCCCCGAGCCGCAGCCGCCCGCACCGTCCGGCCGCGGCCCTTCGAGCCGCCCGGCCGCCCGGCCGCCCGGCTACAGTCCCCGCACCACGACGTCGTCCACCTCCGTCCCGGCCTGGTCCTCCACCACCACCGCGTCCCCGGCCCACCGCACGGTGTACCGCTCGACCTCGCCGAGCCCGAAGCCCGGCCCCGGGTCCCGGACCACCACCCCGCCGCCCGTACGGCCCCGAGCCGGGGCCCAGACCTCCAGTTCCACCCCGTCGTGCGATGGCGACCCCGACCGCACCGGCAGCAGCGCACCCGCCCGTGCCAGCACCGGGATCCTGCCCTGCGGGGCGTCCAGCAGGATCTGCCCCGGCCCCTCGTAGGCGACCCCGGTCGCCGTGTCGTACCACCGGCCCCGCGGCAGCCGTACCGCCCGCCGGTCCGCCCCGCACTCCAGCACCGGCGCAATCAGCAGCGCGTCACCCAGCAGGAACGAGTCCTCGCAGTCCCGCAGCCGCCGGTCCTCCGGCGCCCCCCACCACACCGGCCGCACATACGGTGCGCCCGTCCGCCGCGCCATGTGCGCCAGACTCACGAAGTACGGCCGCAGCCGCTCCCGTTCCGCCATCACCGCCCGCGCCTGCTCCTCCACCTCCGCACCGAACTCCCACGGCTCCCGCCGCCCCGCCCAGATCGCCGAATGTGTGCGGAACAACGGCAGGTACGCGCCCAGTTGCAGCCACCGCACGTACAGCTCCGGCGACGGCGAACCGCCGAACCCGCCCACGTCCGGCCCCGAATACGGCACCCCGCACAGGCCCATGCCCAGCACCAGCGCCAGTGAGGCGCGCAATCCGTCCCAACTGGTCTCCACGTCGCCCGACCAGGTGCCCCCGTACCGCTGCATGCCCGCCCAGCCCGACCGGGAGAATAGGAACGGCCGCTCCGCGGGCCGCAGCCGCACGAGGCCCTCCCAGCCGGCCCGCGCCATGCCCAGCGCGTACACGTTGTGGCCCGCGCGGTGGTCGCCGCCCGCCCCGTCCATCGCGTGGCGCGCCGATCGCGGCAGCGTGGCGTCCCCGAACGCAGTGAAGGACACCGGCTCGTTCATGTCGTGCCAGAAGCCGGAGAAGCCCTGGGCGAGGCGTTCCTCGTACAGTCCGCCCCACCACTCCCGCACCTCCGGATCCGTGAAGTCCGGATAGGCGCACTCGCCCGGCCAGACCTCACCGCGCACTTCCCGGCCGCGCCCGTCCCGTACGAAGGCGCCTCCCGACCCCACCGTCAGCCCGGCCGCGTGCAGCGCGTCACCCGCCTTGACGGCCGGGTCCACGATCGAGACCAGCCGCACCCCCTGCTCCCGCAGCTCCCGGGCCAGTCCCGGCAGATCCGGGAAGCGGTCCGCGTCCACTGTGAACACTCGGTGCCCGTCGTAGTGGTCGATGTCCAGGTGTACGGCCGAGAGCGCGAGCCCGCGCGAGGCGTAGCCGGCGACCACCCGCCGCACCTCCGCAGCGCTCCCGAAGCCCCACCGCGCGTGCTGGTACCCCAGCGCCCATGCCGGCGGCACCGCGGCCCCGCCCGTCAGGCCCGACCAGCCCTGGAGGACCCGCGCCGGTGTCCCCACCAGCACCCAGCACCGCAGCGGCCCGCCCTCCATGCGCAGCTCGCTCGACCCGGGGCGGTCCTGCCCCGACCCGATGCCCTCCTCGCCCTCGCGCAGCACCACCCGGCCGTCCCAGCAGTTGTCGTGGAAGACCAGGTGGGTGCCCGCGTCGGCCACGACCATCTGCACCGGCATCGTGAGGTACAGCGGATCGACGCCCGGCCCGAAGCCCCCCTTGGGGTCGGTGTTCCACAGCCGGTACGTCCCGTCCCGGAGCCGCGGACCCGCCGCCCGTCCACCCAGCCCGAAGAACCGCGCGTCCGCCGCCACCTCGCTGCGCACCGCCCACCGCCCCCCGCCCCCTCCCGAGCACGCCCCCTCCGCGGCCTCCCCGCCCGGAGGAACCGGCTCCCACCACCGCGGCGGCGACTCCCGCCGCAGCACCGTCCCGCCCGGCGTGCGCACCTCCAGCGCCCCGTGCCGGGACACCGCCACCGTCACCCGCTCCGACACCACCCGCCAGCCGCCCCCGGTGTCCGCTTCCAGCACGGCCCGCAGGTCCGGTTCGGGTCCGCTCCCGACCACCGCGTACGAGGGCGTCGCCCCGGCCCGGTCCCAGGCCCAGAACACCACCCCGCCCGCCATCACCCGCACCACCAGCTCCGAGCGCGCGAACCGCAGCACGCCCCCGCCCGGCCGGGGCTCCGTGCCGACCAGCAGCCCCGGCACCCTCGCCCGCTCCGCGCCCCGGCGCGGGAGCCCCTCGGCGTCCGCGCGCCGCCGCCGCCAGGCCGAGCGCCAGGCGCGCCGACCGCGCTCCGTACCGATGTCCTTCACCGCACGCACCAGATCACGACCGTCCATGCCGCTCACCCTGCCACCGGCCCCCGGCGGAAGGGACGGCGTTCAACTGCCGTTCACCCACCGGCGGCACCTCCCACCGCTCACCCGACCGGCCAGGTCCGCCCTGGTGCAGCCGTCGATCACATGGCATCGTCCCTGTGAGCCGCCGCGCGCACCCCCGCGCGACGGAACCGTACGCACACGAAGCGCGAGCCGCAGACTTGACCGGGAGCCGATCCATGACCTCAGCCACCCAGCCGGAACCCCTCTGGGCGCCGGGCCCCGACCGGATCGCCGCGGCCCGGATCACCGCCTTCCAGGCCTGGGCCGCGACACGCTTCGGAGCCCCGGCGGACGGCGGCTACCCGGCCCTGCACCGCTGGTCCGTCGACGAGCTCGACACCTTCTGGCAGGCCGTCGCCGAGTGGTTCGACGTCCGCTTCACCACTCCGTACGAGGCCGTCCTCGCCGATCGGTCCATGCCCGGGGCCCAGTGGTTCACCGGAGCCACCCTCAACTACGCCGAGCACGCGCTGCGCGCCGCGGAGGATCCGGCCCGCGCCGACGTGCCCGCCCTGCTGTACGTGGACGAGACCCACGAGCCCGTGCCCGTCACCTGGGCCGAACTCCGCAGGCAGGTCGGCGCCCTCGCCGCCGAACTGCGCGCCCTCGGCGTACGCCCCGGCGACCGGGTCAGCGGCTACCTCCCCAACATCCCCGAGGCGGCCGTGGCCCTCCTCGCCACCGCCGCGGTCGGCGGAGTGTGGACCTCCTGCGCCCCCGACTTCGGCGCCCGCAGCGTGCTCGACCGCTTCCAGCAGGTCGAACCCGTCGTGCTGTTCACCGTGGACGGGTACCGCTACGGCGGCAAGGAGCACGACCGCCGCGAGGCCGTCGCCGAGCTCCGGGCCGAGCTCCCCACGCTGCGCGCCGTCGTACACATCCCGCTCCTCGGCACCCCCGCCCCGGAAGGCGCCCTGGACTGGTCCGCCCTCACCGCCGCGGACACCGAGCCCGTCTTCGAGCCGGTCCCCTTCGACCACCCCCTCTGGGTGCTGTACTCCTCCGGCACGACCGGCCTGCCCAAGGCGATCGTGCAGTCCCAGGGCGGCATCCTCCTCGAACACCTCAAGCAGCTCGGCCTGCACTGCGACCTCGGCCCGGAGGACCGGTTCTTCTGGTACACCTCCACCGGCTGGATGATGTGGAACTTCCTCGTCTCCGGACTCCTCACCGGTACGACGGTCGTCCTCTACGACGGCAGCCCCGGCTATCCGGACACCGGCGCCCAGTGGCGCATCGCCGAACGCACCCGGGCCACCCTCTACGGCACGTCCGCCGCCTATGTGATGGCCTGCCGCAAGGCCGGGGTCCACCCCTCCCGCGACTTCGACCTCTCCGCGGTGAAGTGCGTGGCGACCACGGGCTCCCCGCTCCCGCCGGACGGCTTCCGCTGGCTCCACGACGAGGTGGCCGACGATCTCTGGATCGCCTCGGTCAGCGGCGGCACCGACGTCTGCAGCTGCTTCGCGGGGGCCGTCCCCACCCTCCCCGTGCACATCGGGGAGCTCCAGGCGCCCTGCCTCGGAACGGACCTCCAGTCCTGGGACCCGTCGGGCAAGCCCGTCATCGGCGAAGTGGGCGAACTCGTCGTCACCAACCCCATGCCGTCGATGCCGATCCACTTCTGGAACGACCCCGACGGCAGCCGCTACCGCGACAGCTACTTCGAGATGTTCCCGGGCGTCTGGCGTCACGGGGACTGGATCACGATCACCGACCACGGTTCGGTGGTCATCCACGGCCGCTCCGACTCCACGCTCAACCGCCAGGGCGTCCGGATGGGCTCCGCCGACATCTACGAGGCCGTCGAACGGCTCCCCGAGATCAAGGAGTCCCTGGTCATCGGCCTGGAAGAGCCCAATGGCGGGTACTGGATGCCGCTCTTCGTCCACCTCACCCCCGGCGCAGCCCTGGACGACGGCCTGCGCGCCAGGATCAAGGCGACGATCCGCGAGGAACTCTCCCCCCGCCACGTCCCCGACGAGATCATCGAGGTGCCGGGCATCCCGCACACCCTCACCGGCAAGCGCATCGAGGTCCCGGTCAAGCGGCTCCTCCAGGGCACACCGCTCGCCAAGGCGGTCAACCCCGGCTCCGTCGACAACATCGGCCTCCTCGGGTTCTACGAGGAACTGGCCCGCACCCGCACCCGCGGCTGAGGTCACTGTCAGTGGCGTTGATTACGCTGAGTGAGCAAGGGATCGCACTCAGGGGGAGACAGCCATGCCACACAGGAACGACACCGGCACCGGTACCGCTGCGGACACCGGTGCCGGTACCAGAGGCCACCGCAGCCGCAGCCGCAGCACCGCGCGGCGCCGCGCACTGCGCCGCGAGGTCCCCAGCACCGTCGGCCTCCTGACCGACTCCCAGGACTTCGCGGCCATGTGCGGCTACCGCAGCTTCGGCTTCGACCACCCGGCCGACTACACCGACTACCTCCACCACGTCGACGGCCTGCTCCGGTCCCTCTCGGCCCGGGGCATCCACACCACCGTGGTGCTGTTCGACCCCGGCGAGTACGCCGAGTACTGCGGGGAGAACGGCCTGGACCCGGACACCTCCGAGACCCGCACCCGCTTCACCGCGGAATTGACCGGCAGCGGGACCGCCCTGCCCTACACGGGCCAGCCCCTCGACGAGCTCGTGCCCCTCCTCGTCGACGCAGCCGTCCGCCGCGCCACCTGGGAGTACGCCACCGCGGTCCTCGCGCGGGCGGGCCGCTGCGCGGACTGCGGGGACGACATCGGCCACGCGTCCTTCGACCGCGCCGCCGACACGCTGGAACGCCTCGTGGCCGGTGCCGGACCGGGCCACCACCACTTCGTGTGCAGCATCCCGACCGAGGAGGAGCAGCTCGTCGCCGTGCTGCACGCCGACTGCGGCGGCGAGCCCGACACCCCGCCGTACATCGACGACCGCGAGAGCCTCGCCTTCGTGACCGTCCTGGCCGCGGGGCTCGCCCTCGGCGGACCCGGGGGACTGGTGATGCGCAGTACCACCGAGGGCCGTGGGGACCGGGTCCACGGCTGGCGCCTCGACCGCGGCCGCCTCACGGCACTCTCGGCGGCCTCGGTCTTCGACGCCTACTGCACCGACGCCGGCACCGGAGACCTCGTTTCCCCGGAACCAGGCGTCGAGTACTGCCCCGGGTACGAGGTCGACGCCCCCGGCCCGCACCACTGAAACGCCGAGGGGCCCCGCCACCGGCGGGGCCCCTCGGTCCACACGACGCGGCTCCGGCCTACTCGCCGGAGAGCACCGCCTGGGCGGCCGCGCGGGCCTCCTCGGCACTGTCCGCCGCACGGGCCGCGGCCGCTGCGCGCTCACACTGGGCCAGCGTGTGCTTGGCCAGCGTCGCCCTGACGTAGGGGATCGAGGCGGCACCCATCGACAGGGAGGTGACACCCAGACCGGTCAGCACACAGGCCAGCAACGGGTCGGAGGCGGCCTCGCCACAGACACCGCAGCTCTTGCCCTCCGCCTTGGCGGCCTCGGCCGACATGGCGATCAGGTCGAGCAGCGCCGGCTGCCAGGGGTCCTGGAGCCGGGAGACGGCGCCGACCTGCCGGTCGGCGGCGAAGGCGTACTGCGCCAGGTCGTTCGTCCCGAGCGACAGGAACTCGACCTCCTGGAGGATCGAGCGCGCGCGCAGCGCGGCAGAGGGGATCTCCACCATCGCGCCGAACTTCGCCTGGAGACCGGCCTCACGGCAGGCGTCGGCGAAAGCCTTCGCATCCGCGCGGTCGGCCACCATGGGGGCCATGACCTCAAGGTGCACCGGCAGGCCCTCTGCCGCCTTCGCCAGCGCGGTGAGCTGCGTGCGCAGCACCTCCGGGTGGTCCAGCAGCGAGCGCAGCCCGCGCACACCCAGAGCCGGATTCGGTTCGTCGGCCGGCGTCAGGAAGTCCAGCGGCTTGTCGGCGCCCGCATCGAGTACGCGGACGACGACCCGGCCATCGGGGAAGGCTTCGAGCACCTTGCGGTAGGACTCGATCTGCTTCTCCTCGGACGGAGCCTTCTTGCTGTCGTCCAGGAACAGGAACTCCGTCCGGAACAGGCCCACCCCCTCGGCTCCGGCCTCTACGGCAGCCGGCACGTCCGCAGGCCCGCCGACGTTGGCCAGCAGCGGCACCCGGTGACCGTCGGAGGTGGCGCCGGGACCGGAGGAGGCGGCCAGCGCCGCCCTGCGCTCGGCTGCCGAGGCCTCCAGCTCGGCCCGCTTCTCCGCGGACGGCGCGACGAACAGGTCGCCCGTGCTGCCGTCCACCGCGATCACGGTGCCTTCGGCGATCTCGCCGGCCCCCGGCAGCGCCACGATCGCCGGCACGCCCAGTGCCCGGGCCAGGATCGCGCTGTGGCTGGTCGGCCCGCCCTCCTCGGTCACGAAGCCGAGGACGAGGGTCGGGTCGAGCAGGGCCGTGTCCGCCGGGGCCAGGTCACGCGCGATCAGCACGTAGGGCTCGTCGCTGTCGGGCACACCGGGCATCGGCACGCCGAGCAGCCGCGCCACGATCCGGTTGCGCACGTCGTCCAGGTCGGCCACCCGGCCGGCCATGTACTCCCCGGCTCCCGCGAGCAGGTCGCGGTAGGCGGCGAAGGCGTCGTACACACCGCGCTCGGCGGTGCTGCCGACGGCGATCCGCCGGTTGACGTCCGCCATCAGCTCGGGGTCCTCGGCGATCATCGCCTGGGCCTCCAGCACGTGCTGGGCCTCGCCACCGGCCAGCTGGCCACGCGCGATCAGGTCGGCCGCGACGGCACTCACGGCCTGGCGGGCGCGCCCCTGTTCGCGCGCCGCCTCGTCAGCGGTGATCTGCCTGGCCGGCGGCTCGAGAACCGCCGTGCCCATGTGCCGCACCTCGCCGATCGCCACCCCGTGGCTCACGCCGACGCCTCGCAGCGTTGTCTCCATTTCACCCGTCTCCGATTGGGCGGCGGCCCTGGCCGCCGCGGTGGATGTCCGTCGCGCCCCTTGCGGGCGGAAGGGTCACTGCCAGCTGAAGAGCGCGTCGTCAGCCTTGACGTCGCCGGACTCGACGAGATCGGACAGGGACTCGGCCGTCGCCTCCAACGCCACGACGGGACAGATCGGGGACTTGCCGAGCGCCTCGACGGCAGCGGGGTTCCAACGGATGACCGCCTGGCCGCGGGTCACGGTGTCGCCCTTGCTGACGAGCAGCTCGAAGCCCTCGCCGTTGAGCTGGACCGTGTCGATGCCGAGGTGCGTGAGTACACCGTGGCCCTCGCCGTCCACCACCACATACGCGTGCGGGTGCAGGGAAACGACCACGCCGTCGACGGGAGCCACCGCCTCCGAGGGCTCGCGCACGGGGTCGATGGCGGTGCCCGGTCCCACCATCGCGCCGGAGAACACCGGATCCGGCACTGCCGCGAGTCCGATGGCGCGACCGGCAAGAGGGGACGTCACGCTGGTCATGAGGGGCCTCCCAGGGGTGGGGCTTTCGGTGTCGCCGTCACTGACTGTCGCGAACGGCGTACTCTTCTGAAGGATAAGTCACCAGTTGTACGGGTTCGTCCGGTGTAGGTCCCGATCCGGACTGACGCTTCCGCACGGAGACTAGTGGACTAGACCGGTGGACTAGACCATACGCCTGAATCGATTTGCTTGGGCACCCCCCGGCCTGTACTGTCGTGACTCCCGCCAGGACGCCCCGCGTGAACTTCTCGCGAACGGCAGCTGACGGGCATCCCTCTCTTCAGCTTCGGTCCACCTCTCTCATCCTCCTTCGCCTGCCCTTTCGGTCATGCGGAGAATGGTTAGAGAGAAGGGAATTCGCTGATATAGTCGGAACCGCCGGAAAGGGAAACGCGAAAGCGGAAACCTGGAAAGCGCCGAGGAAATCGGACACGAAAGAGTCTGATAGAGTCGGAAACGCAAGACAGCAGAACGAAAGCCCGGAGGAAAGCCACAGCGAGTGTCGCTGGGGTGAGTACAAAGGAAGCGTCCGTTCCTTGAGAACTCAACAGCGTGCCAAAAATCAACGCCAGAAGTTGATACCCCGTCCACTTCGGTGGATGAGGTTCCTTTGAAAAGTCCTGTTCGGCCTTCGGGTGCGGGCAGGTAATTAAACACAGCGAGGACGTTGTGGTCAGTCGGTCTTATTCCGACCGTGACTGGCCCGCTCTTTCGTGTGTGTGCACCCGATTACGGGTAAACATTCATGGAGAGTTTGATCCTGGCTCAGGACGAACGCTGGCGGCGTG